>NZ_JBAFSM010000011.1:0-125441 GCF_036688125.1 Pannus brasiliensis CCIBt3594
GACTCCTGACTCCCGACTCCCGACTCCTGACTCCCGACTCCCGACTCCTGACTCCTGACTCCTGACTCCTGACTCCTGACTCCTGACTCCTGACTCCCGACACCCGACAACTCAATCCCGCGCTTCACGGATTACCTACCGGGAGTAGGATAGAATGGATCGAGCCGATAGGTATCGATCGCCGATTCCCCCTGTTTTCGATCCTCGTCTACTAAATCCGATGACTTCAGAAGACTTTAACGTTTTACCCCCGAAAATGCCGTCAGAACCCGTGGAATCTCTCGCCGACCCTTTCACTTTCGACGAGCTTTGGGATGATAAGCCCGCGGAAAAAGCTGACGAACCCGAGAACGCGGCTACGGACGAACCGGTTCCCCCGCCGGAAGTAGAAACGGCGCGAGGGGAAATCGCGGATCTAGAGAGCCAGAAACAGACCCTGATCGCCGAGATCGCCGCTTTGAAAGCGGAAAAAGAGCGGTTAATCGCCGAAGACGTGGCGGATATCAAGGCGCACATCGAGCGGATGATCGGGGAGGGGGTGAAGGAACTGGAAGGACGAAAACAGACGTTAGAAGCCTCGATCGAACAGTTAGAACGCCGAAGAGAGCGAATCCGTCAGGAAATGCGAACCTCTTTCGCGGGAGTCTCTCAGGATCTCGCGGTTCGGGTACAGGGATTTAAAGATTATCTGGTCGGTAGTTTACAGGATCTAGCGGCCGCCGCCGAACAGTTAGAACTCTCCCGTTTCGAGGGCGATCGATCGCCCCGTCCACCGATCCCGTCGGAAACCGTTTCCCCCCGTTCCTACCGTTCCGGAGAAGACGGGGAAAGAACGAGCCGAACCGAACCCCGTTCCTACCGCTCTAGTGAAGAGAGCGAACAACGGAACCGAACCGAACCCCGCTCCTACCGCTCTAGTGAAGAGAGCGAGCGACCGGCGAGACAACCCGGCGAACCCCGTTCCTACCGCTCTAGTGAAGAGAGCGAATCCCGGAATCGGAGCGATTTCACCCCCCGTTCTTACCGATCGCGCGAGGAGAGCGAACGACCGAACCGCGAGCGCGGGGAATCGCGTTCCTACCGTCCCGGTGAAGATACGGGCAGATCGGGTCGATCGAACTACGAGGCGGAACCCGCGCGGACGGGCGCGCCGGAACGGGGATTCCAAGACCAGAAACAGAGAATTCAGGCGTTACTCGATCGCTATCGTACCCGTCCCGATTACTACGGCCCCCCGTGGCAATTACGGCGCACTTTCGAGCCGATTCACGCCGAACGCGTGCAACAGTGGTTCTTCAAACAGGGAGGCCGGGGCGCGATCCGCGGCATGGGTAGCCGCTTACAGAATATTCTCGTGGCTTCGGCCATTATTTCCGTTCTCGCGGAACTGCAAGGCGATCGCTTCCGTTCTCTCGTTCTCGCCAACAGTCCCGAACGCTTAGGAGAATGGCGACGGGGATTACAGGATTGTCTGGGCATCTCCCGCGCCGATTTCGGACCCGATCGCGGCGTGGTTCTGTTCGAGTCCCCGGAGGCATTGATCCAACGGGCCGATCGATTGATCGAGGAAGGTTTCTCCCCTCTAATCATTATCGATGACACCGAGGAACGCCTGAATTTCGCCCTCCTTCAATTCCCCTACTGGCTCGCTTTCACCCCCGATCCCCAGCAGGGTTCGAGTTATTGGTATTAGGGCAGGAGATGGGGAGATGGGGAGGTAAGAAATTCTATACCGTCTCCTGTCTCCTGCCTCCTGACTCCTGTCTCCTGCCTCCTGACTCCTGACTCCTGACTCCTGACTCCTGACTCCTGACTCCTGTCCCGACGAGAGATTTTTGATGTCTGCCAGAGGTCTATGGATATTGTCAACGCGATCGGCATCGTGGCCGGAACCTTGACCACCCTTTCTTTTCTGCCGCAGGTGGTGAAAACGTGGCGGGAGCGATCGGCGAAAGACCTCTCGCTGTCGATGTTTCTCGTTTTCTGCGCGGGGGTTTTCCTGTGGATTATCTACGGCTTTTGTGTGGGGAGCCGACCGATCGTGATCGCCAATAGTTTCACGTTCTTACTCGCGGGAACGATTCTCTATTTCAAGCTCAAATACGGTTAATCGTCCCAGGGATCGGCGGTGAGGGGAGAATCTTTGAGCGATCGATATTGGGGCTTAGTTCTTCTATCCAAACTCCATTTACCCGCGCCGTAAGTGACGAGCGTTAACAGGCCGCCCATCAAACCGAGATTTTTCAAAAAATCGATCTCTTCTTCCGGAAACCGGGTATGGAAGATCAACGTCGCGGGAACGAGGAAACCGATCAGTAACCAGGCTCCTAATTTGGCTTTATACCCGAGTAATACCGATAAGCCCCCGGCTAGTAGCACCCCGATCGTCGGGATGATGAGAATATTCGCGAAGGGGATTCCTTTCGCGCTCATGTACTGTACGGTCGAATTCGGATCGAGCAATTTATCCCAACCCGATTTGAGGAAGATCGCCGAGAGGAAAATCCGACCGAAAAGGGAAGTGTAGTTATTCATAACGCCATCAGGCAACGATCGTCGATTTGAGGTCGCGACAAAAACGCTCGATCGATTGTAATCCCTGAGCGGGAGAATTTTCCGCCAGACGTTTGACGATGGCACTACCGACAATCACCGCGTCCGCGCCCCATTTTTTGACCTGTAGGGCTTGTTCGGGGCCGGAAATGCCGAATCCTACCCCGATCGGCTTATCGGTCACGGAACGGATAGAATCGAGCAATCCCTCGACTCTCGTGGCCACGCTCGCTCGGGTTCCCGTCACGCCGGTAACACTGACGAGGTAGATAAACCCCCGCGATTGCCGGGCGATCGCCTCGATACGCTCGATCGGGCTGGTGGGGGCGATTAACAACGTTACCTCGATCCCGCGTTCGTCGGCTGGTTCGAGAAGATTGGCCGCCTCCTCTAGCGGGAGATCGGGAACCACTAGCCCCCGCACCCCGGCGGCCGCGACCAGATCGAGAAAGGCTTCGATCCCCCGATAGTGAATGGGATTGTAGTAGGTAAAGAGAATAATCGGCGCTTTTATCTCGTTTTTCGCGTCGCGGGCGATTTCCAAAACCTGTTCTAATTTCACTCCCCGAGCGAGCGCGCGGGTGGCCGCGGCCTGGATCACGGGTCCGTCGGCGAGGGGATCGGAGTAGGGAACGCCGAGTTCGATCAGGTCCGCGCCCGCTCGATCGAGAACCCGCAAAGCTTTAGCCGTCGTCTCTAGATCGGGATCTCCCGCGGTCAGGAACGGGATCAGGGCGCATTCCCCCCGTTGACGGAGGGTACGGAAACAGTCGGAAACAGAAGTCATTAACTCAACCAGGAAGGGCGATGACAGGAATAGACTATTATCTCACGTCTCGGAACGGCGCACCTACCCTCTCTCGCGACAGAAATCGACAAGACCTAAAGAAATTCTAAACAATATCTAGAGTTATCGGCGAATCAGCGGTAAAATAAGCGCGATTTTCTCTAGCCCGATCGCTCGATCGGATTAATTACGGCATAACTTCCCATCTCCTCTATCTATGGTACAAAATTGATTTACTTCCCTCTCCAGATTCCCGATTCCGAAGACCGTATCATAAAAAACCCCTTATCCCTATGCTCTCGATTTATATCCTGACCCATAATGAAGAAATCGATATCGCCGATTGCATCGAATCGGCCCTGCTGTCCGACGATGTGATCGTGGTGGATTCCTTTAGCGACGATCGAACGGTCGAGATCGCGTCCCGCTACCCGGTTCGCGTCATCCAACACAAATTCGAGAGCCACGGGAAACAAAGGACGTGGATGCTGGAGAATATCCCGACCAAACACGATTGGGTGTATCTGCTGGAAGCCGATGAACGCATGACTCCCGAACTGTACGCGGAATGTCTACAGGCGACCCGACAACAGGAGGCGATCGGTTTTTACGCGGCCGAGCGGGTGATCTTCATGGGAACCTGGATTCGTCGGAGTACCCAATACCCCCGCTACCAGATGCGTTTATTCCAAAAGGGCAAGGTTTGGTTTACCGATTACGGTCACACGGAAAGGGAGGTATGCGAGGGAAAAACGTCGTTTTTGAAGGAAACCTACCCCCACTATACCTGTAGTAAGGGATTAAGCCGCTGGATAGAGAAACACAATCGTTATTCGAGCGACGAGGCCGCCGAAACCCTCCATCAGTTAGCCACCGGGGACGTGAGTTGGACGCGGTTGTTCCTCGGTCGATCGGAAGTCGAGAGACGGAGGGCCCTCAAAGATCTCTCGTTACGCTTGCCTTTCCGTCCCCTGCTGAGATGGCTGTATATGTACTTCATCCTCGGTGGCATTCTAGACGGTCGCGCCGGTTTCGCCTGGTGTACGTTACAGGCTTTTTACGAGTATTTAATCCTGCTGAAAGTCGAGGAAATGCAACAGGGACTCCCGACTCCCCTGGAACCGATCGAACGTTTAAACGGCAAAAAAAATCGACTTTCCACGTCTTCCGAGACAAAACTCGTTTCCACGAGAAACCGCGAGTCGGAGTGAAGGGGACGGGGAGATCGGGAGATGGGGGATTTTTGGGGGAAAAGGTGGAAAACTACGTTTCAGTCCTTCACCTTTACCCTTTACCCTCTCCTCCTGACTTTCTTAATAACGGACACGGGGATCGATATAAGCGTTGATCGCGTCGATGAGAATACTGGCGAAAACGACGATCGCCGCGAAAAAGGCCATCAATCCCTGTACCGTCGGGTAATCCCGTAACGAGATCGCCCGGTACAGTTGGTTTCCCAAACCCGGCCAGGAAAAGGTTACTTCCGTCAGTACCGCCCCCCCTAAAAGAGTGGCGAAGGTTAAACCTAAAACGGTTATCACGGGAATTAGGGCGTTTTTTAAGGCGTGGGCGATGAGAATTGTTTTTTCGGGGATTCCTCTCGCTCTGGCCGCGTCCACGTAGTCCGCCTGTAGGGTTTGTTGGAGATTGACCCGAACCATCCGCTCGAAAATCCCGCTTAATAGAAGTCCTAACGTGAAACTGGGTAGGGCGAGATAGTAAAGCGCGGTGAGGAATTTTTCTGGCTGTAGAGCCAGGATACTATCGATCGTGTATAGACCCGTGAAGGACTCGGGCGGGGTGTCATCGAGGGGAAAACGGGTTCCTAACGGGAACCAGCGCAATTGTACGGCGAAAATCAACTGAAAAAGCATCCCGACCCAAAAAATCGGCAGGGAATAGGTAATCAAACTGAAGAGACGACCCCCCGCGTCAAGACGGGTACCGGGACGGGACGCGGTTAGAATGCCGAGACCGATACCGATCGCCACGGCGATCAACATCCCGTAAAAGGACAGTTCGACGGTGGCGGGAAAATGTTTGCCGATAATCTCCCAAACCGTGACCCCTTTACTGGTCAGGGAGGAACCGAGATCGAGGCGCAGGAGGCTAAAAATATAATCTATATACTGGAGAAATAGGGGCTTATTTAGCCCTAATTGCTCTCTCAGGGCATTTTTGGCACTTTCGGGCGCGCGGTTGCCTAAAATCGCGTCGGTGGGATCGCCGGGAGCTACCCGCATCAACAGGAAAACGACGGTCACGATCGTCCACAACATTAAGGGGGCGAGTAGGCAACGAACGATCAGGTAGGATTGCAGGGCCGAACGACGGGACATGAAAGATTAGACGCGGTAGAGATCTCTTACGCCAGAGTATAGAGGGAATCTTTTCCCTTCACAAGACTTTTCGCGCTTAGGAGGCAGGAGTCAGGAGTTAGGAGGTGAGGCAGGGAAAAGGTGAAAGGGTAAAGGTGAAAAGAGTAAGAAAGCTCTTTTCCCTTTTCCCCTTCCCCTTTTCCCCGAACAATCTCCCTCATCTCCCCATCTCCCAACCCAATCGCGTGGCCTGTTCGTAGACCTTTTTTAAAGTGTTCACGTCTCGCGGGGAAATCGAGGGGATATCGCGGGTTTGGGAAAAATACATCACGTCCGTTTCCGCGGGACTGTGACCCCAGATTCCCAGCGCGTGACCGAATTCGTGACGGATCGCCGAGAGTGCCGAGGGATCGCTCAAATTCGGGCTGATCTTTACTGTCATGCGATGATGCAAGAAATTATCCTTGACAAAAATCTCGTATTGTGTTACAGCCGATCGAACCCTGGGGATCTCTAACTTCCGGGTTTCCGGATTGAAACGGACTCCGGAGGGGGGAAACTCGCGCGCGATGACGATATCGGCACTTTCCGGTTGACTGACTTCCTGTAGCGGGAGATAGCGATTCCACTCGCCGATCGCCCCCCGAACCAATTCTACCCACGCGGGTCGATCGGAGCGCGTATATACCGTCACCGGAAAGCGCGACCACACCAGCGCCCCCACCTCGCTTTTTTCCAGCGCGTCGAAATAATCCCCGCGATTTTCGGTATCGCGCCAACTCGCCAGCGTCGCGGGTAACGGGTGAACCCGCGAGGGGGGTAGAGATTCGCCGATCGAGCGGGTGGCGATGGAGAAAATGAAAAGACTCGCGATCGTGGCGAGTCCTACAAGGAGAAAATCAGAAAAAAGCTTTTTTTTCATCCTTACCGAGCCAACCAGCCCGCGCTGAGAACGATCGTCAGGGCGATAAAGGTCGTTCCTAACGCCCATGTCACCTGATTGAGCGTTTTTTCGGCGGTTTTCGCGCTGGTGAATAACTGCGCTTGGCCGCCGATGCCACCGATGCCGTCTCCCTTGGGACTGTGTAACAAGACTAAAACGACGAGAAAAGCCGCCGAAATCGCCCAGATAATTTGTACGAGTTGCACGATCGTCATGATAATTCGTCTCTTCGTCCTACTTATAAAGAGATCCTAACAGGTGTGCGACTGGTTTTGAGTTCCAATTCCGAAGGTTGGATGAGCGATCGACCGGTCATTTCTTCCGGCTGGGGAAGTTGT
Source organism: Pannus brasiliensis CCIBt3594 (assembly GCF_036688125.1). Taxonomy (NCBI): domain Bacteria; kingdom Bacillati; phylum Cyanobacteriota; class Cyanophyceae; order Chroococcales; family Microcystaceae; genus Pannus; species Pannus brasiliensis. Next base: position 6,940 of record NZ_JBAFSM010000011.1, read on the forward strand.
AAAATTTCCAGGATCGTCGGCGCGATATCCGCTAACCGGCCGTCGTCGCGCAATTTCACATCGCCACCGTGGCCGGGGATTTTTCGGCCTTCTCCCTCGATCAGGATCAACGGGACGGGATTCGTCGTGTGCGCCGTCCAGGGATTGCCCTCCTCGTCGCTCATCGTCTCCGCGTTGCCGTGATCGGCGGTAATTAACACCGTACCGCCCATTTTATTGACACTGGCCAATAAACGGCCCAAACATCGATCGACCGTCTCGATCGCCCGGATAGCCGCGTCCAGAAAGCCCGTGTGTCCCACCATATCGGGGTTCGCGTAATTCACCACCACTAGGGAATAGATCCCTTTCTCGATCGCTTTCGTCACCGCGTCCGTCACCGCGTCCGCGGACATGGCGGGCGCGAGATCGTAGGTGGCGACCATCGGACTCTGGATTAATTCCCGATCCTCTCCCTCGAAAGGCTTCTCTAAACCACCGTTAAAAAAGTAGGTAACGTGGGGATATTTTTCCGTTTCCGCGCAACGGAACTGCAATAATCCGGCGCGCGCGACCACCTCGCCGAGAATATTATCGAGATTCTGCGGCGCGAACGCGACTTTAACCCGTAATCTCGCGTCGTATTGGGTGAAAGTGACGAAACTGAGGGGAACGATCAGATCTCGATCGAACTCGTCGAAATCGGGATCGGTGAGCGCGTAACATAACTGTCTGGCTCGATCGGGCCGGAAATTGTAGAAAATCACCCCGTCTCCCGGCTCGATCGCCCCTTTTTCGATGCGAGTGGGCGGGATAAATTCATCGGTGATATTCTGGTCGTAAAAAGCCTGTAAAACTTCGGTAATCGGTCTTCCGTCGATATTATCGTCGCTCGTCATAACCCGGTACGCTTTTTCTACCCTATCCCAGCGTTTATCGCGATCCATCGCGTAATAGCGACCGCTCAGGGTAACGATGCGTCCGGTGCCGATTTTCGCGATATGTTCTTGAATTCGCTCGATCGCCGGGAGACCGTCGGTAACGGGAGTATCGCGACCGTCGGTGATCGCGTGAACGCAGACATCGGCAACGCCCTGTAGTTTCGCGAGATCTAACAGACCGAGGAGATGATCGAGATGGGAGTGAACGCCCCCCTCCGAACACAGGCCGATCAGGTGTAATTTGCCGCCTCTAGAACGGACTTCCTCGCACACCCCCACGAGCGCGGGGTTTTGAAACAGCGAGCCATCCTCGATCGCGTCGGAAATCCTGACCAATTCCTGGGGGACGACACGCCCCGCGCCGATATTCAGGTGTCCGACCTCTGAATTCCCCATCTGCCCGTCGGGAAGACCGACATCTCTCGCGGAAGTGCGGATCAACGTTCGCGGGTACACTTCCCAGAGACTGTCCATCACGGGGGTTTTGGCCATGGCGATCGCGTTGGCCGATCGTTGCGGGCGATAACCCCAACCATCTAGAATAACTAGCACCACGGGCGATACAGGTGCTTGGGTCATGATAATAGTCCTATCAATATTGGATTTCCACGCATTAAGATAATACCACCGAACTTTGAAATCGATCATGATTCCCCGTTCGTAGTCTGGCGAAATGTCACCGATCTCTCGAAAAACCACGCTTCCCGACCCGAACTCGATCGAACGCTTGCCATCCTCGTTTCCGCCCCGATAAACTTGAGGAAAATGCTAGTACCCTTTGCCGGACGACAGGTTATAAGCTCGAAAAATTAGAGTTCAAGGAGATAAACCGGTATTGTATCCCGTTTTAAAATCTAAACTTCTTGATTTTTCTTCCTAACTTCTTTAGGCGTGAATTTCGTATATCTACCTATCTCCTGAATCAACCGCGAGCTTTTATGTCTTCCAAAAACGAAACGATTCCTTTATTAGTGGCCCTTCTCACCACCGGGGCCGTTCTGGGCGGCGGTTTTCTCCTGCTAAAAAATCGGTGTACTTCCGGCGGTTCCTTTTTCCTTTGCGGGGGCGCTTCGAGCCGGACTCCCGCGCCATCTTCCCCCGTTTCCTCGCCGTTACCCCCCCCACCGTCCCCGCGAGAGGTGGCCACGTTTCCCGTCCCGACCGAGATTCCGAGCGGCACGAAAATTCGCGTGGATGGCTCGACGAGTATGGTACAGATTAATAGCGCTTTAAAACAGGCGATCGAGCGAAAATACGCGGGGGTTTCCGTATTGACAAACGGAAGAGGGAGTGATAAAGGAATCGAGCGAGTGAGCGACGGCTCGATCGATATCGCCGCGATCTCCCGGCCCCTGACGGAAGCGGAAATCGCGCGAGGATTGGTCGCCACGCCGATCGTCCGCGATTCGATCGCCATCGCGATCGGCGCGCGAAACCCGTTTTCGGGGAAACTTACCGCGGCACAGGTGAAAGACATTTTCACGGGAAAAACCACGAAATGGTCGGAAGTGGGGGGATCTCCGACCGAAATCCGGGTGATCAACCGTCCCGCGGGCAGTGGAACCTATCAAACTTTCCGAAGCGAGGTTTTAGGGGGCGCGGAATTCGGGACGGGGCCGAATTTCGTCACCATGCCACGGGACGCGACCACGCCGATCCTGCGAGAACTCGGCCTCGACGGTATCGGTTACGCGACCTACGCTCAAGTGGAGAAGCAAAAGACCGTGAGGACGATCTCGATCGACGGTATCCCCCCCGGCGATCCGAATTATCCGTTCCAGCGAACTCTCTATTACGTGTATAAAGAACCCGCCAATGAAGCCGTGAAAGCTTTTCTCGGCTTCGCTATCTCCCGCGAGGGGCAGGAGGTGATTCTCCGGGGAAACGAAGATTTACAGTAGTTTTTTCGGGGAAAAGGGCAAGGGAAAAGAGCTTTCTGACTCTTTTCCCCTTTACCCTCCCTCACCTCCTGCCTTTTGTCTCACTCGATCGTTTTAAATTTCCCGAAGGCGCGGGGATGGCCGCCTTTTTTGGCGTGGAGGTAATAGCGGGGGGGTTCGTAGTGGTGTTCCGCGGTGTAGGGTTCACAGAAGCGATCGCCGACTAGATCCTCGCGCACGAAGAACGCGTTCACTCCCGCGAAAGTACAGTTGACCAATCGATAGCCTTTTTGCCAGCCGAGTTTTTCCAGCGCCTTGAGACTCGCGCCCATGTAACTGTCGTATTTCCATTGATGTTCCGGGTTGTATTGCATCACCCAAGCGCATTCCGGGGGATAGATGGCGTTATATTCGAGGATGACGACCCGAGGGCGGTAGTTGGCGATCGCCTGCCAGACCCAGTAATCGTTACCGTCGATATCGATCGAGAGTAAATCCATCTCGATCGGCACCGATCCCTCTTGAAATAATGACTCGATATTTTCGGCGGTAATAAACGTGTTTTTTAGGGTTAATTGTCCCGATTCGATCTGTTCGGAAAACGACGATTGAATACTCTTACAAAACTTCGGGCTTCCCTCGATCCAGTAGCCTTTCCATCCTTTGATTAACAGGTACGCGGTATTATTTTCCAATCCGTTCCCGACCCCGAATTCCACGAAAAATTGATTGGTAGTGCCGATCCGCTGGAAGATCTCGCTAATAATCCCGTCCTCGCCCCCCTGAGAGAATACTTTCTGTTCGTAACGGGTGAGTTTGCGGGAATCGGCGTATTTGGGATTATGATAGAGATGCTCTTGGAGAAAGTTATCGATCTGTAGTTCCCCGAGAGATTTTTGATACTTCAGGTGATCTTTATTTAACTGACGAATCACGCTCAAGTTATCTTGAACCGATTGGAAACGAGCGATGAAATTACTAATAAATTTTTTCATGGGTTTTCGGGAACACTAACGAAGGTTTCTAGATTCGATCGGTTGTCGGGAGATCCCGCGTTTGTAGCGGAATTTGAGAAGGATATTTTTCAGCCAATGCTGTAAAACCTTAATTTTCTGGCGCTTCGTGGGCAAACGCAAAATATACACGAATCTTCGCGTGATATCCGCCAATCTTCCCCCGATATTCAGTCCGAAACTGGAGACGAGCGCCCGTTTCCGTCCGAGGGTGAGCATATCCCCCAGATGCAGGTAACGATAGGTTTTCAGCGATCGCTTCTCGATCGCTCCGACGAGATTGCTCGCGACGATCGCCGAGGCTTGATAGGCGGCCTGCGCGGTCGCGGGAATCCGCTGTTTCCCCCCGTAGATCTCCGCTATATCTCCCACGGCGAACACTTCCGGATCGTCGAGTAATTGCAGGGTCGGCCGGACGAAAAGTTGACCCCGATCGTTTTTCGGGCGATCGATCGCCGCGATCCAGTCCCGCGCCTCGGTTCCGGCCGTCCAGATCACCAGATCCGCGTCGAGGATCTCCCGGATATCGCCCTTGACCGCGACGATCGAGTTCGCCGTCACCTTTTCCAGCGCCGTGTTCAGGTAAAGCGTAATATCTCTCGCCAATAGAGAGCGATAGGAAGCCACGCGTACCCCTTTCGAGAAATTTAATAAAATTTCCGAATTGCGCTCGATTAACGTAACTTTTCCCCGATCACCCAATCGATCGGCCACCTTACAGGCTAACTCGACCCCGTTGGGGCCGCCGCCGATCACGGCCACCCGCGCGGGCGCTCTCGTCTCGGTTTCCAATAGGTGGAGCGTGTTTTGCAAGCGTTCCACGTCCTCTAAACTCCGGAAGGTGAGCGCGTGTTCGGCCAGTCCCTCGATCGCGGGAATCCGGTTCCGGGTTCCCGCGGCCAGCACGAGATAGTCATAGCGAACGCTCTCGCCGTCATCCAGGCGAACTTGACGGTTCGGGAAATCGATCGCCCGACAAGCGCGGTTTTCCCAACGGATTTTCGTTCCCGCCAACAGTTGTCGGTAGGAGGGCGCGATCTCCCAGCGTTGCAGTTCCCCGGTGATCAGTTCGTATAACAGCGGGGTAAAGAGAAAATGATCCTTCGGTTCGATCAGGGTGATCCGCCACTGTCCCGAACGGACGGCGGGGCGACCGCTCAGGGAGAGCGCGGTGTATAGCCCCCCGAACCCGCCACCCACGATACAGATCTCGATCGGTTCTTGATGCATGGGATTATTTTTCCGGTTGTGGGGTAACGGTCTTCGTCGCGGACAGGAGCGGCTTGAGTTCGGAAATTAACTGCCGGCTACGGGTAATCCGGGCCGGGGGCAAGAGATGGTAGTGCGTGTCGGCGAACAGGCTAGAATCCGACTGGATATTTAACGTCTGTTTGTCATAGATCGTCGGGACGATTTTTTCTAGCTCCTCCGCGGATTTCCGGATACTGGCTACCGTTTTCGGATCGGTATGGGCGTAAACCCAGGGCAGGGCGACGATCAGGTTCGCTCCTTTCGCTTCGAGATCTTTCCGTAGTTTGGCGATCACCTCCAGACAGTGGGGGGAAGCGGGGGTTTGGAAACCGAGTTTCCACCATTTGCCGGTACGTTCCTTGACCACGGTGGGATCGCCCTTATCGGTGATCGGGTCGGAAAGATAACCGGTCATCCGGCCCTTGGTAAAAAGATCGACGGTGGATTTGGTCAGCGCGCGCATTCCGGGGATTCCGAGGAGCCAGGTATCCTCGATCATCGTTTTCGGGGGAACCCCGCCCAATCCCGGTTGGCCGATCGCGATCCCGAAAGGAGCCGAACCCCATAACCCCTCGCCCCGTCCGAAGCCGTCCTCGTCCATCAGCATGAGATATTCGGGAATCAGCAGGATCGTGTCTCCCGGTCGGGCTTGTTCGAGGATCATGGCGGAGATCACGTTGAGTCCGATATCGCCCTGTAAACCGAAGTTGACCACCGGGATACCGAGTTCTTTCTGCATGAGATCGGAATTGATGCTGTAGTGCGCTCCCGATCCCGCGGTGACGATCAGGCGATGGGGGCCTTGAATCGAGGCGGCGATCGCTTCTTTCTCCCGGTACATCATTCTCAACCAACTGAGATCGCCACCGTAAATCACGTTATAGACGAATCCCAGCGACCAAGCGATCCCGACGGAGGCTAACCAGGGAAAAATGTTAAAGGATTTACTCATACAAGCTCCGCTCGTTAGAATTCAAAATAGATAAAATCGCCGGTATTCGTGGACGCGAGCAGGATGGTTAATCCGAGTAAGGTTCGCGATACCCACGGGGAGAGAAGGAGTTCGTATTCGGGTTTCTTGTTAGCCACGGCGAGATGTTCCAGGATCAGAACGATAATGCCGAGAACTAGGGTGAACGTTAAAACGGCTCCTTGATTGAGAGTATAGGAAGTAAAAATTTCCCCGATATTGCCGAGAGAGTAATTAAAAGGATTCAATAGGATCATCACCTTACCGATCAGTCTCCGGGTATTGATTTCCATGAAAAAGAGACAGCCGAGAATCACCGCTAACTGCGTTAACGCCCAGGATACCACCTGCGGCCGCGACACGTACTTACCGACGAACCCGTAAAAAGGTCGCCCGAAGTAGCGCAAGATGAGCAGTAACGCCCCGTGGTAGGCTCCCCAGAGGATGAAGTTCCAGGCCGCACCGTGCCAGAAACCGGAGAGGGTGAAGGTGATAAACAGGTAGAAGGGGGCCCAGTTTTTATTAGAACCCATGAGCGGGAGAAAGACGTAATCGCGAAACCAGGTACTAAGGGTGATGTGCCAGCGTCGCCAGAACTCGTTGATGCTCTGGGACATATAGGGGGCGAGGAAGTTGAGTTCCAGGCGAACCCCGACGAAATAGGCCAGGCCGACGGCGATAAAACTATAACCGCCGAAATCGAAATAGATCCGCAGGGAGAACAGAAACGCCTCGAACCAGATATACCAGGCGTTATCGACCATCTTATCGAGTTCGATGTAGGGGGCGAGGTTATCGGCGAGAACGAATTTCATAAAGAGGCCGAGAGAGAGCCAGCGTAGACCTTTCTCGAAGTTTTCCCCGCTGAATTTCAGGCGGAAGGACTCCATCTGGGGGAGAAGGTCGCGACGACGCTCGATCGGGCCCGCGACGATCTGGGGGAAGAAGGAGATAAAGTTCACGTAATCGATCACGCCCAGGGGTTTTTTCTTTTTTTCTCGCAGGGAGTCCACCACGAAGGCGACCATCTGGAAGGTGTAGAAGGATACCCCCGGCGGGATGCGATCGGGGACGGGAATCGGCGATAACGCTTTCCAGTTCTCGGGGATCGGCACCACGAGACCGATCACGTCCTGCACGAAGAAACCGAAATATTTAAAGTACGCGAGGATCGCGATATCGAGGACGATCACGATCGTGGCGACGATATTGGCCTGTCGGGAAGGCAGTTTCAGCACTAGCCAGACCATGATGTAGTTGAAAACCAACTGCACCATGAACACGGTGAAACTGGTACGACTGGCGAAGTAGAACAGGATTAGCGACAGCGCCATCAACCCCACGCTATCAAAAATCCCTCGCCAGAGGTTGAGGGACTTCGCGACGTGGCGCGCCGTAAGGAAGGGAACGCTAAAGAGAATTAAGATCCACCAAAAAATAAAATCTGAGTAATTCACGAGGATTCGATTTTAGATAAATTCAAGGGTTTCTGGTGGTCGGCCACTGGCTAGAAGAAGAATTTCCCCGAGCGAGCGGCAAGAAATTTGATAACGGATAGCAATTATAGAGGATGAAGTTATTTTTGACAAGGTTACGACAATTATTCCCTCCTTTTCGGTCAATAAGTACAGATTTAACCCGATTCGATCGGGGGATTTCCTCCTTAAAAATCAAAATAAATAAAGTTACCGCTACTGGTAGAAGCGAGGAGAATCGTTAGACCGAGTAAGATCGGCGATAAGCGAGGCGATAACAGCAGGTCATACTCGTATTTTTTTTGGTTTATGGCTATTTGTTCCAGAATGAGAACGGTAATCCCCATCCCTAACGCGAGCGCTAACACGGAGCCTTGATTGAGACTGTAGGAATGGAAAATCTCCCCGAGATTAGCCAGGGAGTAATTCGCGGGATGGGCGAGAGTTGCTAATTTTCCCAGCAATCGTCGGGTATTGGTTTCCATGAAAAAGAGACAGCCGAAAATTACCGAGAGAAAGGTTAACGCCCAGGAGACGATCTGCGGACGGGACACGTATCGACCCACGAAACCGTAAAAAGGCCGTCCCAGATAGCGGAGAATTAGCAGTAACGCCCCGTGATAGGCTCCCCAGGCGACGAAATTTAGGGAGGCCCCGTGCCAGAAACCGGACAGGGTAAAGGTGAGGAATAGGTAAAAGGGCGCCCAGTTTTTGTTCGCTCCCATCAGGGGAATGAACACGTAGTCCCGAAACCAAGTGCTGAGAGTGATGTGCCAGCGCCGCCAGAACTCGTTAATACTCTGGGAGGTATAGGGAGCGAGAAAGTTAACCGTTAGTCGTACCCCGAGGAAGTAGGCGAGACCGACGGCGATAAAACTGTATCCCCCGAAGTCAAAGTAGATTCTCAGGGTGAAGAGAAAGGCCTCGAACCAGATATACCAGGCGTTATCGACCATCTTATCGAGTTCGATATAGATAGCTAGATTGTCCGCGAGAACGAATTTCATGAATAGACCGAGCGAGAGCCAGCGCATTCCGTTCTGGAAGTTTTCCGCCGTGAATTTCAAGCGGAAAGGGGAGAGTTGGGGTAATAGATCGCGGCGACGCTCGATCGGGCCGGCGACGACTTTCGGGAAAAAGGCGATAAAGTTGATGTATTCGAGAACGGCGATCGGTTTCTTTTTCTTCAGCGCCAGGGAATCCACCACGAAGGCGATCATCTCGAAGGTATAAAAAGAAAGCCCCGGCGGGATTCGATCGGGGACGGGAACGAGGAAGGTTTCTTTCCAATTCGGGGGGAGAACGGTTAATCGACCGATTATTTCCTGGACGAAAAACCCTAGATATTTAAAATAGGCGAGAACGGCGACGTTAATAACGATGACGATCGTGGCCGCGAGTTTCGCTTGCCACCCCGACAATTTCAGCACCAGCCACACCATTATGTAATTGAACACCAGTTCCACGATGAAAATGAGGAAACTGGTTCGACTGGCGTAGAAAAACAGGAGTAAGGAGACTACCATCAGCCCCACGCCATCGAAAATGTCTCGCCAGAGGTTGAGAGACTTAGCGATAGAGCGTACTGTTAAAAAAGGTACGCTGAAGAGGAATAATATCCACCAAAAACTAAAATCCGAGTAATTCAAGGCTATCCGTGTTGAACGTGTGAGGTTTGATCGGGATTTCTCTCGGTTAATCCACCCTAGAGTACGGTCAGCCCGATGGGGATAACCGAGTCAAGGGGTGATAATGGGGAAACATTATAGAGGAGGCTGAATTTCTTGACAAGGGTATCAAACTTTGCCAAACTTGTCCGTAAATTCGTTCCTGTCAATCCTAAAGAATCGAGGAAGAGCGATCAATGCTTTATCAAAGACTGCTAGAATTTCATAAGTCATATCGAAAACTCAAAAATTATTCTCACATCTCTGATAATTACTGGTCTAGCCGATTGGTAGAGCAAAATATCAGTCCAACTCAGGTAGAATTGGACGCGAAAACTGGCAAACTCCTGTATAAACCGTTCGCCCTACATCTAACGAAAGACAAACAAGATTTTTTATTGAACGCTAAACTTTCTAACAAGGCGAAAGCTTTGAAAAAATCAGGAAACGCTCGATTCGAGATTAGCGACGCTGAAGAGTTAATTCTCGATATCGACGGGGTGCGATTAATCATCGAGACGGGACAAGAATTAGAGATCGCTCACGAGATTTTCCTGTTAGGGATTTATAATTTTGTCTACGATAAGCCTTGTGTCGCGATCGATATCGGCATGAATACCGGTTTCGCCAGCCTCTTTTTCGCGAACCGGCAGAATGTAGAGGTGGTGTACTCTTACGAACCGTTTAAAGCGACTTACGAGCAAGCGCTCCGAAATATCGCCCTGAATCCGCGATTAGCCGGGAAAATAAAAGCGTTCGATTACGGGGTAGGAGCGCGGGAAGAAACGATCACCGTCGAGTACGATTATAAGGTGAAGGGAAGCGTGGGAATTTCCGGGATCGATGAATTATGGAAATCGGCCGATTCGAGTTCGATCGCCCGCGCGGAATTACCGATTAAACCGTTCAGCGAGATCTTTACCGGTATTCTCGCCGCCCATCCCGATAAAGATATCGTGGCGAAAATCGATTGCGAGGGTTCCGAGTACGGGATTCTCGATTCTCTCGCCGAAAACGGTCAATTGGAGAAAATCAAAATTATCATGATGGAGTGGCATAAACAAGGCCCCGATCCCCTGGTTAAGCACCTACAGAAAGCGGGATTCGCTATTTTCTCCCGTCTCCCGCTCAGTGACAACGTGGGAACCCTATACGCGGTTAGAACCTGATAATAGCGATCGGGAGGGATTCACTCGATCGAGCGATTTTCTCTCCCCGTTTTTAACGGTAACTAGCCTACTGACCCTTACAATACGCGTTAAAGGAATCGCCGGTTTCCTGTTCTAATTGACCGGCTTTTCTCACTTTTTCTTGAGCCGCTCTAGCGGCTTTTTTGTCGCGTGTATCGAAGACTTGAATGATCTCGCGGGTAGCGTCGGCGTAATCCTGATAGACTCTGGCGAAAGAGTCTTTATATTTGGTCAGTTCGGGATCGTTCACCTCTAACTTTTTCATATTTTCCGCGCCGCTCTCGATTTTATCCGCCGCGAGTAACCAACTTTTTTTATCGATTTTTTGACTTTGGTTCTCGGTCAAGGATTTGGTTTCTCTAGCTACCTCGTTGGCGATCCGATAAATTTTCTGACATTGAAAGGTTTTGGTTTCCGCGCAACTTGTTAAAAAAGTCAATCCTAAAACGAATAAAAACGCTCTATTATTCATCTTTTCTCTTTCCGTGAGGATGGCGTTAAATTCCGAACCGGGGTTCGATCGGGAATCCCTTCTAAATAGCTAAGATACAACATCGGGCCGGAAGTCGGGGTTTCCCCGTCTCCCCGGCCCGATCGATCACTTCGTCGCGTGTCGTTTCTGGTGCCAGTTCCACGCGTGGGAGACGATCGTTCTCAAGTCCGCGTATTCCGGATTCCAGCCGAGAACGCGTTTGGCTTTGTCGCTACTACCGATGAGAATCGGGGCATCTCCGGGGCGCCGGGCGCTCTCGATCGCCGGGATCTCTTTTCCCGTCACCTGTCGGGCCATCTCGATGACCTCGCGTACCGAGAAACCGTTGCCGTTGCCCAGGTTGAACACGTCGCTCGCTCCCCCGTTCAAGAGGTATTCCAAGCCGAGAACGTGCGCCATCGCCAGATCGTTAACGTGAATGTAATCGCGAACCGCCGTTCCGTCCGGAGTTTCGTAATCGGTGCCGAAAATGGACAGAGACTCCCGTTTTCCGAGAGCGGTTAACAAGGCGAGGGGAATTAAATGGGTTTCCGGTTGGTGATCTTCGCCGAGTTCGCCGCTCGGATCGGCCCCGGACGCGTTGAAATAGCGGAAAGCGACCGATTTTAACCCGTAGGCGGGATCGAAATCCGCGAGAATCCGCTCGACCATATCCTTACTCGCGGCGTAGGGACTGAGGGGATCGCGCGGGTGGTTTTCCGTCATCGGGACTTCTTTCGGGTTGCCGTAGATGGCGCAGGTGGAGGAGAAGACGAATTTTTTCACCCCGAAAGCGAGCATGGCTTCGAGTAGGGTGAGGGTTCCGCCGACGTTATTCTGATAGTACATGGCGGGTTCGGCGACCGATTCCCCCACGGCGATAAACGCGGCGAAGTGCATGACGGCGGCGATCTCGCGGGTGGAGAAAAGATGGTCGAGAAGCGATCGATCCCGCGTGTCGCCGACGATTAACTCGACTTTTAACACATCCTTAACGATCTCCGGATGACCGTAGGATAAATTATCGAGTACGATCACGGAATAGCCGGAGCGTTTGAGCGCGAGAACCGCGTGGGAGCCAATATAACCCGCGCCGCCGGTGACGAGAATAGTAGGTTTTGTTAGAGACATCACGCCTCGATCGAGTAAAGCTTTCTTGCTCTACCTTTATACCTTACTTCTCGTCTTTTTCGCCTCGACCGTCGAGGAGATCGATCGCCCGGAGTCTGGATCGAGCGTATTTTTCCATCAGCCATCGGAAATTTCATGTTAAGTCCCCTAGATTTATCGGTATCTTTAGACAAAGAAATTTATCGGGCGCGGATCGAGGATCTGATGCGCCAATTGCGATCGCTACAACAGTCCTGTCGGGAATATAAATTACCGGTGGTGGTGGTTTTGGAAGGATGGGCGGCCGCGGGCAAGGGAACTCTCGTTAGGAAAATGATTAACTATATGGACCCGCGGGGATTCGCCGTGCATCCGGTGCTGGCCCCGTCGCCACAAGAGCGAAGTTATCCGTTTCTCTGGCGTTTCTGGCAGAAACTCCCCCCGAAAGGCAGTCTCGGCATTTTTTACCACAGTTGGTACACGCATCTGTTAGAGGATCGTCTGTTCGATCGGGTGTCGGATACAACGATTCCCCTCGTCACGCGGGATATCAACGCGTTCGAGCGACAATTAGCCGATGACGGGGTAGCGATCGCTAAATTCTGGATTCATCTGAGCCAAAAGGAACTAAAAAGCCGTCTGAAAAAGTACGCGTCCGATGAACTGGAATCCTGGCGCGTGCGTCCGGAGGATTGGCAACAGGCCAAGCGTTACGGGGAGTATTCGGCGCTCGCGGAGGAGATGCTAACCTATACCAGTACGGGAAACGCCCCCTGGACGCTGGTGGAGGGGGATTGCGAGCGTTGGGCGCGGGTGAAGGTACTGTCGCAGTTGGTGGCGACGATCGTGCAGGCGCTCGATCGCAAGAAACTGCCGAGCGCGCCCCCTCCCTCATTACCCCCCCAGGAAAAACTGCAACCCACCGAACCGGATTTTCTGGCCGGGGTCGATTTAAGCGCGCGGTTGGAGAAGGAGGAGTATAAAAGTCGTCTGCGATCGGAACAGGTGGAACTGAGAAAATTACAATTAAAAATTTTTCAGGCCGATATCCCGGTGTTGGTGTTATTCGAGGGATGGGACGCGGCCGGCAAGGGAGGGGCGATTAAACGCTTAACGGATACGCTCGATCCTCGCAGTTATCAAGTGACCGCTTTCGCCGCGCCGACGAGCGAGGATTTTCAGTATCATTATCTCTGGCGTTTCTGGCGGAAATTGCCCTCGGCGAGATCGATCGGGATTTTCGATCGTAGTTGGTACGGCCGCGTATTGGTGGAACGGGTGGAGGGTTTCGCGAACGAGACGGAATGGCGACGCGCCTATCAGGAAATTAACGAGTTTGAAGCGCAACTCACGAACGCGGGTTACGTGTTGGTAAAATTCTGGCTTCATATCAGTCCGGAAGAACAATTACGACGTTTTGAAGATCGCAAAAACGATCCCTATCGCGCCCACAAACTCACCGATGAGGATTGGCGCAATCGGGACAAACACGATCTTTATTATGTCGCGGTCAATCAGATGATCGCCCGCACTAGCACCCCCACGGCTCCCTGGACGATCGTTCCGGGAGATGATAAATATTTCGCCCGTCTCAAGGTTTTGGATACGGTTAGCACTGCGATCGAGGAACGTTTGAAACGGAAGTAGCGATCGATCTTTCCGAACTCGGCTTTATTTTGCCTAGCCGAGTTCTCATGATATACTGAGGGTGTCGATCGAGTCCCCTTATGGGGATTGGGTTTTGGGAAAGAGCCGTACCGAGCGGGGAAAGAATTTTGTTCGGTTCGATCGGGCGATGCAATTTCTGAGCCTTAATCTAGTGATTTCTAGGAGAAAAACGATGATTCAAGAGATCGCGGAGCAGATAAATAAAGAGGAAATAAGACAGTATTGGTCGTTTTTAGAATCAATGCCGTTTTCTATCGATAAAAAAGAACTTATCGAACAAAAAATTAGAAACGCGTTAGATAAAGTTCAAGATACGAGAGAACTGGATACTATTATAGCAATTTTTGAAGATTTACAAAAAGAAGTTGACTCGATCGTTCGATCGATTCCCAATTTCGAGAACAATCCCACTATCATTTTACTGCTGTTAGCTCTATTAATGTTACGAGATTTTTATTATGGAGTACAATCGTTAGAGGATTTGGAAAACGCGAAAGCAACGCCAGAGATTTATTGGTCGGTACTCTATAACTGTGTCGATCGTTTAGAAGGTGTTTTAGCGAGAATCAAACAGATTCAAAATATAATTCCGCTCAACCAAAGGAATGAGTTAGTAACTTTTATTGAAATTATTTTTCAAAAAATTCTACTGGAGATAGATAGATATCCAGAAGAAGAACAATTCCATAATGAACAAGTAGCGATTAGAAGAACTGTATTGTCAGGATTCCAGTTATCGCAATGGATTCGAGAACAATCTGAAGTTACTCGAAAAATGCAAGCGAGAGAAAAAGCTTTGCAAAAACTCAAGCAACGTGTAGAGTCCAGAAAAAATCAAGAACGGCAGGAAACCCGAGGCGATCAAGATCTGCAAGACGATTTTTATCAACTCATGGATAGTTTTCGACCGAAAGGCTGGAAACTTTATACAAATGAATAAATTGTAGAGACGATGATAATTTTACTAGATTCGGGAGTTTTAGGGGCTTTATCCAATCCCAATGAATCAGAAATCAATGCTAGGCTTGAACAGTGGCTCTTTAATAAAATCAAATGGGGGAGTCTAATAACTTCACAAGTTTGTAAGTATGAGGTAAAAAGAAGCTTATTGAAGATTCAATCGAAAGGAATTAATAAATTAGCGGATTTGGAAGAGTTGATCGATTTTATACCGATTGTAGATAGAGATATTGAAATCGCTTGCGAGTTATGGGTAAAATCTATCACTGAAGGAATACAAGTAGCCCCCGAACGAGATATTAATTTCGATATCATTCTATGCGCTCAATGGCAAAGGCTACAGGAAGAGAACCCCGGTAGAAAAGTGATTATCGCAACAACGAATCTTCGGCATTTGAGAAGATTCGCGGAAGCGGAGTTATGGGAAAATTTATAGGCGAAAAACTTACTCGCTCTCGTTAATCGCTCCCGTCGCGAGAATCGGCAAGGCTCTTCATTATCCGGACGCGGACGGGGAATACCGATCGATAAAACCGGGGCGCTGTTGGCCGGACAATCCGGCACAATGTATCGAGAGCGGGATCGATCGCTTCCCGCGGTGCTACATTCCCGAATTCCGACAGAAATCGCGCTCGATCCCCGATCCTATCCGCCTATCTGCCCTATCGCTCGGTTTTTCGCGAGGGGAAACACCGAAACACTCCAGAGAATACAATATGTCGCCATTCTACCTCTCCGCGCTCGCGGGGATCTCCATCGGGGATTTCCCGTACTGGCTATTTCTCGTCCTCTCTCTCGCGTCGCTGGTGTATTATGGCTACGCGATCGTCGCCGCGCTCCGATTCCGGTCGCGCTCGATAGCGATCGATCCCGATTTCCATCCCCCCGTCAGTATCCTCAAACCCCTCTGCGGTGAAGGGGTGCAGTTATATAAAAATCTCGCTTCTTTTTGCCAGCAGGATTACCCCACCTATCAGATCGTTTTCGCTGTCCGGGATTACCAAGATCCCAGTGTATCGATCGTCAAGCAACTGATGGAAGATTTTCCCGATGTCCGGACGCGCTTAGTCATCGACCCCAACGTTGTCGGCACGAATCGCAAAGTCTGCAATCTAGCCAACGCTTTCCCCGCGACCGAACACGAGATTTTAGTGTTAGCCGATAGCGATGTGCGGGTGGGAAGCGACTATCTAACACGCGTCGTCCAACCGTTACGCGATCCCGCGGTCGCGGTCGTTACCTGTATGTATCGTTCCCTGACAAGCGGTTTCGTCACTACTTGGGAAGCGATCGGAACCGCGACCGATTTTCATCCCGGTGTTATCGTCAGCACCTATCTGGAAGGGATTAAATTCGCGATGGGACAGACGATTGTCATCCGAAAATCCGTTTTAGAAGAGATCGGTGGGTTTGAATCGATCGCCGATTATCTAGCCGATGACTTTCAATTAGGCTATTTACCCGCGCGCGCCGGCTATCGCGTGGTTCTCTCTACCTATATCGTCGAACACGTCCTCGGATCGAGTAGTTTTTTCGCCTCCTGGCAACGTCAAACGCGTTGGACTCTCTGCGTCAGGGTTTCGCGGATCTGGGGCTATATCGGCTTGATTTTCACCCACGGAACCGTTACCAGTCTATTATTTCTCATCGCCAGTCGGGGATCGATGCTCGGCTGGACTCTGTTGGGATTGGTTTGGACGAGTCGCTTACTGATGGCTTGGTTGGTGGGAGTGGCGATTCTCGACGATGCTACCGTGAAAAAGTGGCTCTGGCTCGTGCCGGCGCGCGATATTTTCAGCTTCGCGCTGTGGTGTTACTGTTTTATCGGCGATACGGTGGAATGGTCGAATCGACGGCTGAAAATCACCAGAGACGGGAAACTCGTACCGGTAGAGAATCTCGTGAAATCGTGATGGGAAAGCGACGGGTTACAAACTTCCCGACAAAAACCCACCTCCTGCCTCCTGCCTTCTGCCTCCTGCCTCCTAGTCACGCGTGGCGAATTCATCGAGTTCGTGCGGATCGCCTACAATACAAGAAACCGCACCCGACGATGAATTATGCCGGAATCTACGCCCGATCGCATCTGGATTATTACCAGCGAGGAAACCGCTATCGAAACCGCGACGGGATCGCGAGGTGGCGGGAGTAAAGGAGCGAGTTATTTCGATTTTGAAGAGGAAAGGCTAGAAATTGTCGGAACGAACCGCAAACCGGTAGAAGTCGCTAAACTGAAAGCGGAAATGAAGGGATTTTTGCAAGCGATGCGGGAAATGCTCGACGAGGCCGATCCACCGAACGCGAAAATGCGATTGGAAGAGGTAGAGTTATCGGTGGAGATTAACGGCGAGGGACAGGTAAGCCTATTCGGAACCGGCGGGAAAATGGGCGGAAAAGGGGCGATGACCTTTAAATTCAAGCGGAAAGATGGCTAGGAATTGGGCGATCGTTATCGGCATTAACTCCTACAGTAACTTACAGGATCTGCAATACGCCAAGGCCGACGCGGGGGCGATACGGGATTTCTGTGAGCGAGCGGGATTCGAGCGTATTTTCCTGTTTACCGACGATTCCGAGCCGATTTCCGCCCGACCGAATAATATCGACACGCGCCCCACCTACGGCAACCTGAGACGCTTTTTTCGGGCGTTATTCGAGGAAGCAAAGCTAAAAGCGGGCGATAATCTCTGGTTCTTTTTTGCCGGTCACGGAATTCGCCACGAGAATCGGGATTATCTCATGTTATCGGATAGCGATCCGGAAGATGTGGGAGCTACCGCGCTTTCCGTCGGTTACATCATCGAGAGATTGCGGCGCTGGGAGTCGGATAACGTGATGTTGTTTCTCGATGCCTGTCGCGACGAGGGAAGCCGCGACGGTTTAGGAATCGGCGAGGAAACGCATCAGGGAGTGATTACCTTTTATTCCTGTCGTCCGAGAGAGAAAGCGTGGGAAATCGAGAAATTAAAACGGGGTTCGTTCACTCACGCGCTCTTAGAGGCGCTGGAAAATCCCATCGAGGGCAATTGTGCCACGGTCGCGAGATTGGATCATTATCTCGGTCGTCGCGTTCCGAGAATTAACACGGATCACGGAAAACCGTTACAATCGCCCTACGCGAGCGCGGAACCCGCCCATAAAATCCATTTTATCCTCTTACCCCACTACATTCGACCGAATCCGCAGGATTTAGCCGAGTTAAAAATGCAAGCGTGGCGCGCCGAAAGTCAGGGAAAACAGGACGAGGCGCGACGGCTATGGATACGGGTAAATCTAGCGTCCGCGGGAACGGATGAGGACGCGATCGAAGCTTTATCTAGACTCCCGCGGGTACAACAACAACCCGCGCCAACCGTTACCCCGACAAGGGGAGGACGGGAAGGAAATCTACCGCGAGATACAGGGGTTAGCGCGGGAAAGGATAAGGGCGAAACAGGCACTTTTCCTCGAATTCTGGAAATACAACCGCCACCCGCACCACCCGTTACCCCGCCACTAGAAGAAACGGAGATTAGTGCGCTAAAAACCTTTTCTTTCGAGGTGGTGACGGTTAACTCGAAAGGCGGGGTGATTCAGCGAGAAGAGAAGTCAGCCCGCTATTTTGTCGAGGATTTGGGAAATAACGTCGCGTTAGAGATGGTGTATATTCCCGGTGGAACCTTCTGGATGGGGACGGAATACGAGGAAATCAAGCGACTGGTGAAAAAATTTCGCTGGAACCATTTTAGTCGGGAAAAACCGAGACACCCAGTAACGCTAGAACCTTTCTACATGAGCAAATATCCCATCACCCAAGCGCAATGGCGCGCCGTGGCCGCTTTACCGAAAATAGGGATAGATCTGGAATCAAGCCCGACGAGGTTTAAGGGAGAGAAAAGACCGGTAGAAAGCGTTACTTGGCTAGAAGCGGAAGAATTTTGTAAAAGGCTCTCGAAAAAGACGGGAAAAGACTATCGATTACCGAGCGAGGCGCGCTGGGAGTACGCCTGTCGCGCGGGAACTACCCCCCCTTTCCACTTCGGGGAAACGATAACGGGAGATTTAGCGAATTACGGTGCGAATTATACCTACGCGGAGGAACTGATAGGAGTTTATCGAGCAGAAACCACGGAGGTCGGCAAATTCCCCCCGAATGCGTTCGGATTGCACGATACGCACGGGAATGTCTGGGAATGGTGCGAGGATGACTACCACGAAAATTATCAAGGCGCGCCCGATGATGGGAAGGCATGGATTGATAATGATAATTGTTCTCAAAACACTAAAATACTTCGGGGCGGTTCGTGGCTCAATCTTCCCTCGGATTGCCGCTCCGCCGTCCGCTACGATATATCGCCCGCCGATCGCAACTACAATTGCGGTTTTCGGGTGTCGCGTAGCGTAACCCACCCTACGGGTGGATCGGGGGTTATTGGGGTTATTTTACGGGTTTTTCGGGGAGGAGGTTGGTGAGGAGAGCGCGGGGGATTCGGCGGCCGTGTTTGAGGAGTAATCGGGCGAGGTGTAGGGGATAGGAGAGGAAGGAGAGGGTCTTCGGGAAGCGGAATCGTCGATCATCGACCTCGTTGGGCAAAAACGCGGCGCGGGTGCATACTTTCAGCCAGTGGAGGCAGTATATCCATCGGTCTCGCGGTCGCTCTCTCATTTGCCAGTAAAATCGGTGATTGTACGACCAGAAAAAAGACCATAAACTCGGTTCATCGGGTAATTCGTCGGGTTCTTGCCAGAGTCGCGAATGGATGTGATGGGCGAGGGATTCGATAGCGGGGTCGGCTTTTATGGTTTCGAGAACTGTTTCCGGCAGGGAGGTTCCGAATAATTGGTGAATTAGGGAAAGATTTAGCGATAACATTCGTTCACAGCCGGATTCGATCGCCCTATCCCGTACTCGCGCCCAATCTAGTTTAGGATAGGCGCGGATCAGTTCGGCACTATCGCACAACTGAATCAGACGGACTTTCCAATGACAACAATCTTTTCCCAACTGCACCGCGAGAAGTAAGAGTAATTCTTCCGGGGGGATAGTCCACACCCGCGCGTCCTCGATGAATAAAGGCACGAGACGGGATCGATCGAACTCCAGTCGCAGATTAAAATGATCCGGTACGATCGCGCGGTGAAGATCCACGTTGATCCTACCCTCTCGATCGACGAAATGACACTCCCAACCGATGTCCTGTTGCTGGTGGTAGCCGCGCGAGAGGAGGAGTTTTTTCGCGGTGAGAATGTCGCGTGGATTCACTAATAGATCTAGATCGCCGAACTGCCGTAGGGCGAGATTCCCGTAAACGGAGGTCGCTAGAACCGGCCCTTTGAAGGGAATGGCGAGCATTCCGTGACTCTCGAACAATTTCAGGATTTTTAAGAGTTCTTTCGTCAGGAACGAGTTACGCGCAACGGTATTCTGGAAATGATCGCTCAATTGAATCCGCAGGGGTTCGGGAACGGATTCCGGACAGGTAGCCTGTAAGCTGTGAGAGAGAAGGGGAAGAATTCCGTGACGGGCGGCCGTTTGTAGGAGGTAAATCCAGTCGATATTTTCCCGGATCGATCGCCGGATTCGTTCTTCCGTTCCCGCGTCGATCGTCGTTCTGGCGCAATTTAATAATAGTTCGATCTCGGGGCGGCTCACGCGAACTGACCCCCCGTAGAACAGAGCGAAAGAAATCGTTTCATCATGGCGATCGAAATGGTGATCCCGATTGCGGGGAGGCCGGCGAGCGGGAGGGAAAAGCCTCGCCCCCGCGTCAACCGGCCGGCGATTCAAGCGATCGAGAGCGGTATTCGCGCTTTTTTACCGATAGAGTCTAGATCGGGCTTCCTCGATACGTTTTTGGGCTTCCTCCTGGGCTTCCTTGATTCTCGCGCGAGCTTCCTCGACGCTATCACGAATTTCCGCGTCAGCTTCCAGGAACCGCGGATGGTCTTGCCACGGTTTGCTCGCCTCTCCGCCTTGGGGGGAATGCGGTGGGGGGGCAGAACTCGCCATCGCCGGGGTGGGGGCGACGATCGATCGAATGCTAGGGGATAGGGCGCCGAGCGCGAAACCACCGACTAAAACCGTATTTTTCAAGGCTTTCCGTCGGGAAATCCGCGCGGTATTACGGTCGGGAGATTGATATTCTAATAGTAAATGACGGCTTTCTAACTCGTCTAAAACCTGCCGGACGAGATCCTGGATCTCGATCGGTCCTAGGGATAGATCCGGTCGATCTTGTCCGAGTTTTTCGGCGATTTCCGGGATCGTGTGTTGACCGTCACAGGTTTGCCAGACTCTCGCGGCGATCGGATTGAGACAGTGGGAAGTAGACCGTTCTCGATCGTATACGAGGAGTTCTTCTCCCATTTCTTGCAGGAAAAGTTCTTCTTTCCGCGCGATAGGTTTCATCGTTTTCACACTCCTTATTCAAGGTCAAAAATGTTTTCGATCTGCTGGAGAATTGCCGCAGCTCCCTCTTCGGCTTCTCCCCGTTCTCCCTCGATCGCTCTCGCTCGGGAGACCGATCTCGCGAGAGTGGATAGGGCGAAACTCGATCGGGTTCGAGCGGCGATGGTATTTTCTAGAAGGGCGAGTACCGCTTGTCCCGGCGAGATCTCCCGCGAGTTCCACGAATGACCGGCCCCGTATTTCGTGTGAACTACTAAACCGACCGGCAAGGGTTCAACCCCCGATTCACCTCCCAATTTTTCAACCGAACATTTTACCCGTTCGTTTTCTCCTTTTCGGATGGACAATTCCCTAGCGTAAGGATGAACGAGTCCCTGACGGTCAAACACGGCGTATTCATCCGAATAATAGATCGCGCCCGCTTTGACCAATGCCGTTACTAGCGTGGTTTTCCCGCTGAAACTCCGCCCCGGAATGACGATCGCTCTACCTTTCCAGCCGATCGCTCCCGCGTGAACGAATAAATACTCCGGGGATAATAGCCCGATTTTAATCCGTAAGTCGGTATCGAAAATATCGAGAAGTTCCGCTAAAGATCCCGTTCTAGCTATTTCTATATCACGACAAAAAAGCCGATAGTTTTGCCGGTGATCGCTCGGACATGAAAACGAGTATAATTCATCGAACTCGGGCGATGTTAACTCCTGTATTCCCGGCGGGAGATAATCGAGAGCGCGCCGCAAAACGTCAACACGATCCGCTCGAATACCGACCCGCGCGCCGTAGCTTTGAAAAGCGAATCCCCCCTCCAGGAGAGAGCGGCCGAATAGTTCTGGGTCTTTTTCCCTCTCGATCGAACGGTTCGATCTCGGCGCGAATAAAGTTTCCATTGGCGGAAATTAAAGGTTGTTAATTTTATTTTTCTAAGAAAAAATTTCTCAGGTTTTTATCTCTATCAGAGAAGTTTTAAGAAGTAGGCGAATTCACTTTCCCGATGAGTTTCATTCACTATAGCAAGCTTTGGACAAATCGGGAAATATTTCCCGAACAATCTATCTTGAGTGGTAGAAAAAAAAGAACACCACGCGTATCCATTAGATCTCTAGCGGAAATCAAAAATCTCTCGCGGGGACGGGAGCCGGGAGCGAGGAAGTTCGCTTCGCTCCTACTCTCCCTTCGATCGAGAACAGGAGTCAGGAACCGGGAGTAGAAAAGAGAGATCGAAAACGTATCACAACGTAAAAACGTTCTGTTTTCAGGAAATATTTCTGAAAATATGCGTTTCGAGTTGAGTTTATATTGCCGCACTCGCTCGTAGAGAATCGAACCGTTAACTCGGCACTAGCTCGATCGAGAGTCCCTCGCGAGCGAGAATGGTACGGGGGAAAGCGAGGGTGGCTTCCTCGCCGACGCGATCGAGAAAATCGTCATCGTGGGACGGATCGTGATGGAAGAGAACCAACTGTTTCACCCGCGCGGCCTTGGCGATTTTGACCGCTTCCTGCCAGGTAGAGTGTCCCCAGCCGACGCGCGACTGTTTCGGGTCGTTGTATTCCTCGTCGGTATAGGTGGCATCGATCACCATCACGTCCGCCGACCGCGCCAACCAGAGAACGTTCTGGTCGAGGCTATCCGGGAAATGTTCCGTATCGGTGATGTAGGCCGCCGAGAGACCGCGCCAGTTGACGCGATAACCCACCGCTTCCCCCGGATGGTTTAATCGGCGCGTCTCGATCGTGATATCCCCGAAATCTAAGGTTTCCCCGGCTTCTAGGTCAAAAAATTCCAAATTCGCCTGCATGATCTGTAAGGGAACCGGAAAATTGGGATGGAGCATCTGATCGTGAAGTCTCTGCTTCATGGTGGCCCCGTTCGGCGAGGGGACGGCGTAAATCTTGAAGCAATTCCCCTTGATAAAAGCGGGCGTGAAAAAAGGAAAACCCTGGATATGATCCCAGTGGGAATGGGTGAATAAGAGCCGCGCCGTGACGGGGTTCTCGTTCAGTAGGGACTCTCCCAACATCCGCAGTCCCGTCCCCCCGTCAAAGATCAACCGTTCCGTCCCTACGTGCATCTCCACGCACGAGGTATTACCCCCGTACCGAACGGTTTCCGAACCCGGACAGGGAATACTCCCGCGGACCCCCCAAAATTTGATCTGGAATCGGTGGTGTAACATATCGCGCGCGTTTCGAGCTTGGCAGTCCTTAAGTAGTTTACGGCCGGAGTAACCTTCCCCGATCGAGAATCGGCAAGGATAAGCGGGATTCGACAACCGCCGGCCGATCGATTATAAAGGATGTGGCGGGATGTTCACGAGCGTCGAGCATGGATTTACAGAAATTTTTCGAGAAGTTACCCGGCGAGTATCGGGATTGGGGTTCCCCCTTTATGACCCCGCTTTCGGACACGCTCTCTTTCGTCGCCGAGAAAACCGAATCCACCGGCGATCGCTCGCTGTTCCCGGCGCTGAACCTCGCGGTCGAGTGTCTGGAATCCGGAGAGGTGTACTGTCAGATCGGCTGTTTCCGCCGCGGGGCGCTGGTGAGCGCGTTGGTTGACCGGCCCGATCGATTCGGCTACGGGGTCGAGGCGTTTTTCCAATACGACCCGTCCGGCGATCGATTGGCGGTGGTCGCGGGAGATATCGAGGAATTCGGACTAGAAGACCGTATTTTTCTAAGCGATCGGAAAACGGAGGATTTTTTCGCCGATTTACGGGAGTTAGAAACGGAAGAGAAAATCGGCGTTTATTTCTACGACGGGCCCGAAGACTATCGATCGCTGTTGATCGCCCTACTCCACGCGAGGGACTATCTGGCCGAGCGCGCGCTGATCGCTATCGGCAAATGCGATCGTCCCGCCATTCAACAGGCGATCGACGATTTCCTCGCCACCGAAGCGCACGCGACGGTACTGCTCGATCGACAATTGGCCGTACACGGGATTCTCGGATTAAAAGATCTCTGTCTTCTCGCGTGGAACGCGCCGTCCGGGGATCTGGTGTTGCGATCGCCGAAAAAACTCGTCCTGAACGTCGGTTGCGGTCCCTACAACCCCGACGCTTTACCCGCGCATTTTCGCGACGGCAACTGGCAGGAAATCCGCCTCGATATTAATCCGGCCGTTCGACCCGATATTCTCGGCACGATCACCGATCTGAGCGCGGTTCCCGATAACTCGGTAGACGCGATCTTTTCCTCCCACAACCTAGAACACGTCTATAACTACGAGGTACCGAGCGCCCTGGCGGAATTTAAACGCGCCCTCAAGCCCGATGGTTCTATCCTGATGATCGTTCCCGATCTGCAGACCGTCGCGGAACGGGTCGCGCGAGGAGATATCGAGGAAACCCTGTATATCTCTCCCGCCGGGCCGATACGCTCGTTATTGGTGTTTTACGGCATGGCCACCGATATTCCGGGTATCCCTTACATGGCGCATAAGACCGGTTTTACCGCCTCCAGTCTCACCGCGAAGTTACAAGAGGCGGGATTCGATCGGGTTCAAGTCACTCGATCGGGATTTGACCTGATCGCCCGCGGCTTCAAATAAAAGGAGCGGGGAGGTGAGGGAAATGGCGAAATGGCGGGATGGAGAGATAGGAAGATAGGAAGATGGGGGGATAGGGAGATGGGGTCGATCTGTCTCAAAAAACAGAAACTTTGTTTCTCACAAAAAAGGGCGAGAAAACGCTACCTCTCTACTTCTTACACCCTTCCCTCCCACCTCCCGCCTCCTGACTCCTCTTCCCTAACAAACCGTGATTTTCGCGTGGAGGTCGTATGCACCGAGTTCGATGGCCGGTTCGATTATTTTTTCTAGGATTTCTCGCCTTTCTCCTCGCCGAGTTCATCGGTTTCCTGCACCTGAACGCGACCGACGCTTTCGCCAACCGGTGCTATCAACGGGAGCGATTATCGCCCGCGACGCGACAGACGATCGAGGCCGTTCTAGAAGTGACCCGAACGAAGCGATGCGCCTCCGCGGCCCGTCAATTGGCGACCACGACCACGCTGATGCTCGGCGGCAAAGATCTAACCGATCTCTCCCCCCTATCGAGCCTAACCCATCTGAAAAAGTTAGTTCTCGCGGATAATCAGATCGAGGATCTATCCCCGCTCTCGAATTTAACGCGTCTCGATGAACTGGATCTCTCCAACAATCTCGCGCGGGATCTCGCTCCCCTGGCTTCCTTGAAAAACCTACGCGTTCTCTGGCTATGGAACAATGGAGTGAGCGATCTCGGGCCGCTATCGTCCTTGGAAAAGCTCGATCGACTGTATCTAGCCCAAAATCGGGTGAGTGACCTGCGACCGTTGGCGCGTCTAGCCCGACTGACGAAACTGTTACTCGATGAAAATCAGATCGCCGATCTAACCCCGCTCTCTTCGCTCCACGGTTTATCCGGTCTCTCCCTATCGCGCAATCGGGTTCGCGATCTCTCTCCCCTCGCGTCCTTGGTCGGCCTCAACATCCTGATCGCCCTCGATAATCAGATCGCCGATATCGCCCCGATCCGGGAGGTACGCAATCTGGAGTTACTGATCCTTTCGGGCAACCGGATCGCCGATCTTAGCCCGCTAACCGAACTCACCCTGCTTACCGGCCTGTATCTCGAAAATAATCGTCTCACCGATGTTAGTTCCCTTGCCAGCCTGACGAATCTGCTCGAATTAGGCTTATCCGGCAATCAAATCACCGATATCGCCCCGTTAAAGTCTTTGATTAATTTGAATAAATTGGGAGTGGCCGGCAATCCGCTGGCGAGTCCGGTTTGTCCTTTGCGTCCCTCGGTGTGTCAGCTTTGATCGGGGGGATGATCGGCGGGAGCGGGGGGAATCTCCGTTTCGGAAGAATTTTCGGGGGCCGGGGAGTCCTCTTCCAAGATCGCGGTAATTTCGGTCAAACTAGCCACTGACCCTTCGGGGGGAGCGGGTTCGATTTCCTCGATCGGGGGGACGGGTCGGAGCATCGGTTCGGTAAGATCGTCGTCGCGGGTAATCTCTCTCTCCCAAGTTTCGGTCTCGTTGCCCTCGAACTCTAGCTCTTCGTCGAATTCCAACTCCTCGTCGAATTCCCGAAAATCTTCGTCAAAATCAGCGGAGATCGGCGTTTCCGGGACTTTATCGAGCGTCGGTTCCCCGGTTTCCGCGACGGGGGGAACGGTTTCCGGCACCTTTTCGGTCACTTTCCCGATCGACGGTTCCGGCGCTTTCGTCACCGGGGTTTTCGCCGGTTTGA
This sequence comes from Pannus brasiliensis CCIBt3594, assembly GCF_036688125.1. NCBI lineage: Bacteria > Bacillati > Cyanobacteriota > Cyanophyceae > Chroococcales > Microcystaceae > Pannus > Pannus brasiliensis. The sequence goes on from NZ_JBAFSM010000011.1 coordinate 33,148, forward strand.
GGGGGGCGACTTTGCCGAGACGGGTTCCCAGCCAATCGACCACGGAGAAGAGAAGAACGGGTTTGTCCGGGTAGAGAAGGGCTTGCCGGAGTTGAAGAGTTTGCCAACCGAACGCGAGGATGAGGGCCGACGCGGCGACCTGACCCAGTAGGAGCGCGCCGGTCACTCGATCGGCGGTCAACCACAGCACCAGGGCGTAAAAGAGTCCCACCGCGCCCCAGAGGAAATCATCTTCGCGATGCCGCTCGACGGCGTTAAAGGCGGTGGAGAGAAGGTAGAGACTACTTAGCCCCACGACGAGTGCTAGGATATCGGCCAGCATTTACGGTTCTCCTTTGACGTATCCATCTTCAATTGTGCGGTATCTTGTCTCGATCGCGCGGACTATTTCCGGACGGGATGGGGAAAGCTTGTTACTTTTAAGGTCGATTTCGGGAATTCTAGGGCGAGATAGTTCCTTTGGTCTTCATGAGTCCCCCGCACCACTATTACGAGGTTCTCGGACTTCGATCGAACGCTTCCGCAGACGAGATTAAACGAGCCTATCGCTCCCTCGCCAAACAATGGCATCCCGATCGATTTCCCGGCGACCGACAGTTACAGGAAGAAGCCGAGGAGAGGTTTAAAGAGATTACCGCCGCTTACGAGTTCTTGAAGAACTTTTTAGAGAGCGGTGTCGGCGAGGGGGAAGAGGCCGGGGAACCGGAACCGCTCGATCGACGGGCTTACGCGTTCGTATTCTATCATCAGGGCGAGGGTTACATCGATCGGGGGAAATACCGGGCGGCGATCGGCTCGTTTTCCCTGGCGATCGAGTTCGATCCCGAATATATCGAGGCCTATCGCTATCGGGGTTTCGCCTATTCCCAACTCGGCTCGGAAAACCGGGCCCGCGCGGATTTCCAGAAAGCGGAATCCCTGAAAAAACGCTCGGGATACCGGCCGAACCCGGAGGAACCGACCCCCGAATCCCGCGTGCCGGGAATCGTCTATCAGAGGACGATCCGCTATTTCCAACCGATCGCGAGTTTGGCGATCGATCGCCCCGGCGATTTACTCGCCTACAGTAGCCACAATTACACCATCCAACTACAGGATCTCCTGCTCGATCGTACCGGCGCGACGTTACGCGATTCCTTTCCGGTACGTTGTTTGACCGTGGACGCGCGCGGGGAACGCGTGTTCAGCGGTCACGTCGATGGAACGATCCGCGTCTGGCATCTAAAAGCGCGGCAAACGGAAGCGCTCGGCGCGAAAAACACGGGACACGCGGGGAAAGTGTTCGCTCTAGCCTTGACTCCCGACGGCGCTCGGTTAATTAGCGGCGGTTCCGATCGAACCGTTAGAATTTGGGCGTTAAACGGTCGTTGCGAGCCGCGGGTTTTAACCGGGTACGCGACCGCGATCGCCTCGATCGCTATCAGTTCCGACGGGAAATATTTTGTCGCGGCCGGACTGGAACCGCGCTTGAGAATTCGCGAGGTGGTGACGGGACAGATCGTTCGATCGATGAAAACGGAGGCCGGGATCGTCTCGATCGCTTTCAGTCCGGATAGTCAACTGTTGGCGACCGCGGGGGTCGATCGATCGTTACGTTTATGGCACGTTAAAACTGGCCGGGAGATCTGGAATTTTACCGGTCATCTCGATCGGGTTTCCTCGATCGTTTTTACCCCGGACGGACAGACGTTAATTAGCGGCAGTTGGGATACAACGATTAAATTCTGGTCGTTGGTAACGAAGGAAGAAATCGGTTCTCTTGACGGGCATTCGGATAGGGTTTTATCGCTGGCGATGAGCGCCGACGGGACGATTTTACTGAGCGGCAGTAGCGATCGAACCGTGAAGATCTGGAAAAACGAGCGATCGTGAATCGGGAGTAAAAATGGTGATTTCGGCGATCGATTCATCTATCCTCGGAATGATTTATAGTGGAGGAGAGCGACGGCTCGATCGGAAAAATTCGCCGTAACTCCGGGGGAGCGATCGGATTAACTGGTCGTCCGGTCGAGCGATTATCAAATGAAGCTAGTCTACAGCCGATAACAAGCCTATGGATCGGTTAAACCGACCGTATTTATCCTAGATAAGCGAGGAAAGACTGGAATGCCTGTATTGTCAAGCGGAAACGCGACGCGGGAGCGCTCCCTTGTCGATCGATCGAGATGGTTATCGAGTCTCGTGGGACGCGATTCCGGGGTGGGCGCGCGACCAATGTGGCGAGGTTTGATTGGAAGCGAGAGAAGTTGATTTACTTCAAGATGCCCTCGCGAAATTAGATCGACAAACCGCCACGCTCACGGGTCAAATATCGGGATAGTTTATCGCGAATCGTTCGGCGAGATCCCCGCGCGATTCACGTCGAGAAGCTTTTCTGATGGCTAAGAATCGGGATTTCTAGTCCTTTCTCCCGATAATCTTCCTTGACCAACTCCCACGCGATTTTTAACTCTTCCAATGCCTGTAGAGGATCGTCCCCGAAAGCGGAAATCGTCGGCATTTCGAGGAAACGAGCTAACCAATCTCCCTGTTCGTCTAGCGATAACTCGATCGACAGTCTATCCAAATGATAGTTTTCTAGGGTCATTCTTCAGCCGATCTTTTTTTGACATGATACGATCGTATCGGTTCCGAAAGTTTTGTCTATCGACCGAGATAAAAACCTCGCGCCCTCTGTTCTAGAGTAGGAAGGGACGGAACTCCGAAGCGGCCGTTCCCTTCCCGTATAACGGCTACCTCTGATTGGAAATTTTTTCGAGATTATCCCCCATGACCGAACAAGAACGAGAACGCGAAGAAGCTCGGCGGCGGATGGCCGCGTTAGCTTTAGAAAGTCAGAAAAAAGGCTCGAATACCGACTGGTTCGAGGAAGTATACGCGAGGGCCGCGGGGGATAGCGATCGAATTCCCTGGGCGAAATTAACCGCGCACCCGATGTTAACGGACTGGTTAACGCGGAAAGCGATCGACGGGACGGGAAAAACCGCGCTCGTGATCGGTTGCGGACTGGGAGACGACGCGGAAACCCTCGCCGGGAAAGGGTTTCGAGTGACCGCGTTCGATATTTCCCCGACGGCGATCGAGTGGTGTCGTCAGCGCTTCCCCGATTCTCCCGTCATCTATCTCGTGGCGGATCTTTTCCATCTCGATCGATCTTGGGAAAAAGCTTTTGACCTCGTTTTCGAGTCGCGAACCGTTCAAGCGTTACCCCTCGATGTCCGGGACGAGGCTATAGAGGCGATCGAGCGTACCGTTGCCCCCGCGGGAACCCTATTGGTAATCACCCATCTCCGTCCGTCCGAAAACGCGCCGGAAGGGCCGCCGTGGCCGCTATGCGATCGAGAACTTTCGCGCTTCACGGAGTTAGGATTACAGGAGATCGAGCGAATTCCCTTCGATCTGCGAGAGATTCCCCAGCTTTTCCTAGAATATCGCCGCGGGTAGGGAGATGGGGGAGGTGAGGAGATCGATCGCGTTCTCGCCGGTCGATCGCTATACAATCAAAAAATAGAGAGTGAATCGCCGGTGAACCGATGAATCCAGAACAAATCGAAGAAATTAAACGCCTACGCGCCTTAAACCTATCGCCGAAACAGATCGCCCGGAAATTAGGGGTACGTCCCGCTGAAGTGAGTGAATATCTCCAAAAAACGGCGGAAGAAACGGCGATCGCCAGCGCGGAAAAAGGTGAATTACCTCCCCTAGAACGCTGTCTGATCAACGAGAACGCGGCGATACGGTTATTGGATACCGGTAAAAAGGGATGGTTCGGACAGGAACGTAAACAGAAGCTAGAGAACGATGGAACCGAGGGGATGGCGCAGATTTTCGTGATCCGCAAGGAGAAAAGTCGCTATCTTCTCTGTAGTTTTCTCGTGGATTATTGGTGTCTGGGAGTGAAAGAAACGATCGGCCCGCGAAAGGTCGATCGATTGGAAATCGAGTTCATGATCGAACAATGTTCGTCCGGTTTCGAGCAGAAATTCCGGGAAATCGGCTTAGAACAGGCGCGGGGGATCGTTTATAGCGCGGTAGAATACGCGGCCGGGTTGGGATTGCAACCCGCGCGGGATTTCGAGAAAGTGAAAGACTATCTCGGACAACGGGAGGAAAGCGATCCGAAAATTGAATGCGGACGCGACGGGAAACCCTGTTTCATCTGCGGCCCTTACGATAATCAGATGAAAATTCTCGGGAAACTTCGAGAGAGCGTGGGAGAGGGGAATTTTAGCTATATCCTTCCCGTTTAAGAAGCCTGTTGGTGTCCCATCTTCAGGAAAATACTTTCGAGATCCTCGCGGACGGTGTGGAACTCGGTGATGGCGATCCCCGATCGAACGAGCGATTTTAGCAATTCCGCGCTATCCTCCTCGTTACCGGCGAATTTCACCCGTAGGCAATTGGTTTCCGGCAGGATCTCCCATCCCTCGACGTGGAGGGACTGTTTTAACGCGTTTTCCAGTTCGGTTCGATCACCCAGTGATCGCACGAGGATATATTGACTCGATAAACGTTGGTACAGTTCGCTTAGAGACGCGCTTTCGACGAGAAAACCGAGTTCCATGATGCCGACGGAAGTGCAGAGTTCGGCGAGATCGCTGAGGACGTGGGAGGAGATGAGGATCGTCATTCCCGCGGCCTGAAGGACTTTAATAATCTCGCGGAATTGCATCCGCGCGATCGGATCGAGTCCCGACACCGGTTCGTCGAGAAGCAGTACGATCGGTTCGTGGATGATCGTCCGCGCGAGGCCGAGACGTTGTTTCATCCCGCGCGATAGAGTGGCGATCGAAGCGCGCGTTTTACTCGTCAATCCCACCAATTCTAAAACCTCGTGAATCCGACGACGACGGTGGGGTTGCCGCAAAAAATACAGCCGCGCGAAATAGTCCAGATAATCCCATACCGTCAGATCTTCGTACAGGGGATAATTATCGGGCAAATAACCGAGATATTGCTTCAACCGCGGGTTACTATCATCGCGGAGAAGACGTTCCCCGTGAAGGTAAATTTCCCCCGTCGTCGGTTCCTCCGCGGCCGCTAACATCCGGATCAATGTCGTTTTCCCCGCGCCATTCGGCCCGATCAGTCCGTATACCTCTCCCGCTTCGATCTGTAAATCCACCCGATTCACCGCGACATGGCGATCGAATTGTTTCGTGAGTCCGTTAGTAGCGATGGCGAATTCTTGAGTCATAACAGGAGGAGGCAGGAGTCAGGAGTCAGGAGTCAGGAGTCAGGAGTCAGGAGGCAGACAAGATATTTCTTCTTCTCTATTTATAATCTAGCTCCCTCATCTCCCTCATCTCCCGATCAAGCGGCCTGTAAAGCGGCTAACTTATCCTTCTCGTCCGGGGTTAACTCGTCCGGTTGGCCGGTGATCTGCTTGTAGACTTTCAGGTATTCTAGGGACGATCGATACCAACTGAAATCCTGCTTCATGGCGCGTTGTTGTAGTTTCTGCCAGTCCGATTTATAGCGGAAACTCTCCCACGTCCGGATCAGACAGGTAAAGAGATCGAGAGGTTCGTAGCGGTTGAAGGTGAAACCGGTTCCCGTTTCATTGACGGGATCGTGGAAAGATACCGTATCTATCAATCCCCCCGTCTCGCGTACCATCGGGATGCAACCGTAACGCATGGCCATTAATTGGGAGATCCCGCAGGGTTCAAAGCGCGAGGGCATTAAAAACGCGTCGGAACCCGCGTAAATGCGACGGGAAAGGGCATCGTTATAGAGAAGGTTGAGGGACATCCTGCCGGGGAAACGCGAGGTCATCTGCCACAGTTGACTCTCGTAGTAGCGATCGCCCTTACCGAGTATCACGATCTGCGCGTCGGTGTAGGAGAGAAATCGATCGAGGATCTGCATCACCAGATCGATCCCCTTCTGTTCCACCAACCGCGTTACCATCCCGATGACGAAGGCTTTGCGACTGACCTGTAAACCGACCTCTTCCTGTAGGGAGATCTTATTGGCGATGCGTTTCTCTAGATTATCCGGGGTGAACCGTTCTTTGATATAAAAATCGGTCGCGGGGTTGTACACGTCCGTATCGATGCCGTTGACGATACCGACGAGATTACCGGAGATGTAGGAGAGTAATCCCTCTAGATTTTCGCCGTAGGTGGGGGTTTGAATCTGCCGCGCGTAGGTGGGGGAAACGGTGGTCACTCTATCGGCGTATTGCACGGCCGCGGACATGGTATTATCGCCCTGCATATACCAGGGACACCAGGTAATCTTTTCCAGATACCCGCGCCACGGCCCCTGATAGGCGAGGTTGTGAATGGTGAAAACGGTACTAATATCGGGATCTTGGTGCATCCAGACGGGAATCATCCCCGTATGCCAGTCATGACAGTGAATGATCTGCGGTTTCCAGTAATTCCAAGCGAATTCCGCCGCGCCGTTCGCGAACAGGGTAAAGCGCCACGCTTCGTCCTCTCCCCCGTAGATATCCCGTCCCGAAAACGCGAGGTGTCCGAACAGATACAGGGGGATATCGGTATCCGGCAGGACGGTTTCGTACACGAGGAAGTCTTGGAACATGGCGAATCCAGACCAGATCGGCTCGCTGGGGATGTCCATTTTATCGGGGAGAAAGCCGTAGTAGGGTAAAAAGATGCGGACATCGTGACCGAGTTGACGCAATACTTTCGGTAAAGCGCCCACCACGTCTCCCATCCCTCCCACTTTGGCGATCGGCGCGGCCTCGGCCGCTACAAATAGAATTCGCATACAATCCCCGCTTTCGTTCGATCGATACAAGCAATGTAGAGATTATAGGGGACTCGATCGCCCGATAACGAAATTTTCTTCTTTCTGTCGTTTTTCGCGGCGATCGCGGGCCTGCCGCGCGCGGGGAACGCTTCGAGATCGCGGCCCCGAAGAATTCTCGCGGGATTTTCTTCCTTTTGCCGTGGATTTCCGAACCGATCGAATCTCTCTCGGGACGGATGAAAAGCGTTTTCGCTCGACGGACTCCCTCGAAACGACGCGATTCTAGACAAAGATGTATATCCGAAGATGTACGGACTAAAAGAGGAAATTGTGATAAAAGTTGTACAGCGAGCTTTTTGAAATCCTCTATGAACGATCCCGCGGAAAGATTCTGTTTCGCCACTTTAGCTTTGGGCAAAAAATATCGAGACTTGGCTTCGATTTTGGCGAAAGACATCGCGAAATATTCTCCAGGCACTCCTTTTCTTATCCTCACCGATCGAGTTCGAGATTTTCAAGAAGAAACTAATGTTCTCGCCTTTTCGCACCGACAAGAGCTTTGGTGCGATAATGACAAAAGCTTTCTGATCGAGAAATCCCTATCTTTATTCGATTACTGTATCTGTATCGACGCGGATATGCGAATTCTCGCCCCTATCCCTCAAGATTTACGCTGGTCGCCCGGAATAACCGCTTGGAGTTGCTGTAGTCTGCTCAAACATCACACTCGGAAAGGTATAACAAGTCAGGCTTTACCCTATCTCCAAAAGATAATTCATCGACTCGATCTGGATTCGGAGTTCGAGAGTATCAAATGGATTCACGAATATATGTTCGTGGTCAAGAAAGACTCGGGGAAAGAAAGCGAATTCGTGAGACTCTTTGAAAAAATTTCCCGGTATTTAGAAATAAACGGCATCGAGATCGGCGCGGGTAGCGCGATGGGAGTCGCCGCGCGAAAAGTCGGTTTTCCCGTTAGATGGAGTCCGGAGGAGAGGATTGTTTTTTTTAAAGATCGGATCGTGAAATATAAAATAGAACGGGAGAGATTTCAGCCGGATAAAAAAATACAGGCCTGTTTGCAATTACAGGGAGAACTAGAATTCCCTCGGTATTCTTGGCCTCAAAAAATATTAACAAAACTCAATAAGATAAAAAGAGAGAGCGCGCGTTCTCTTCGCCTAAAAATTAATAGTTTAAGCGATCTAGAATTTTATTATTTCGTTCAGGAGATAGAGTCAGAATCACCGCTCAACCTGTCTCGCCCTTTTTCGGAATAAGATCTCCCTTATTCGCCAGCCAATCTAGATTTGTTAATCGTTCGAGATCGATTTTTTTGACAAGTCGTAAACAACGAAATTTATTCACTCGATCGCCGATGATAAAACTTCGAGTTCGTCGCTTTTTTTGCGAAAAGTAAACTATGAAAGAAATACAAGAACTGAAACAAAATTTACGCGCTTCTCTGGAAGAAGCCCTTTCTTCCCTGAAATCCTTTCAAGAGTGCGCTTTATTGTCTTATCCCGATCACTATAATATCGGCGATCATCTTATCTGGTTGGGTGAGATCCTGTATTTAACCGATGTTTTGGGAATACGGCCCGAGTATTGCGCTAGTGTCGCCTCGTTTTCCGATCGGGAGATGGAAGAAAAGCTCGATCGAAAACAACCGATATTGATTCACGGAGGCGGAAATCTCGGAGATCTATGGGGTTACTATCAGAACTTTTATGAAAAAATTATATCGCAATATCCCGATCGACCGATCGTGATTCTATCCCAGAGTCTGATTTTCCGATACGAGAGTAAATTAAATAGAGCCAGAGAAATCTTTAACAATCATCCCGATCTTACCCTGATCGCCCGAGAAAATCAAAGCTATCGATTAGCCTTACAGTATTTTCCGAAATGTAAAGTATTTAAAGCCCCCGATCTCGCCCTCCAGTTAATCGATCTTCCTTCTCTTTCCCTCCCTCCCGATCGAAGTGATACCATTCTTTACCTACGCCGGCAAGATCAGGAACTGAATACCGCTTCTTCTCCCGATATTCTCGATCTCCCCAACCTCGTCGTCGAAGATTGGTCTTCCTATCAAAATAAAGGCAAACCCGCGCTAAACTCGATCGGGGGACTGACGGTACTTTTTCAAGAAGGTTGGCGAGAGGGAAGCTTACTCCCGCGAGAATGGGTATCCCGACAACTCTGGAAACAATTCCATCCTTATACCGCTAAATTCAAAAATCTCGACAATTCCTCGCTCCATCTTACTTCCTGGAACTACGCGCACAACGGCATCTATCAGTTTAGTCCCCACCGTCTCGTGATTACCAGTCGATTACACGGCCATATTCTCTGTATCATCCTCGGGATTCCCCACGTATTTCTCGCGAACGCCTATCATAAAAACGAATCCTTTTACGAAACGTGGAGTCACGGGATTCCCTTCTGTAAATTCGCCAGAGATCCATCCGAGGTAAAAGAAGCGACGCGAAAACTGTTATCCCTATCACCGGCCTGAAAAATTAGCCGGGAATTCCGATCGAGACAAGGATTCGATACAATCGAACCGTCCCGATCTGCCTCCGTCCCCTTGTCCAGCCATCCTCTCCTCCGTCTCCTCCGCTACGGTCGCGCCTACCGTCCGGCGATCGTCCGCGCTAGTATCTGTTCTATCCTCAACAAACTCTTCGATCTCGCCCCTCCCGCGCTGATCGGGATCGCCGTCGATGTCGTCATCGCCCCAGAAAAGTCCGTATTCGCCCGCTTCGGTATTTTGACCGTTTTTCCTCAATTATTAATTTTAACGGGGCTATCGGTCATAATTTGGGGCTTAGAATCGATTTTCGAGTACGCCTACGAGCGTTTATGGCGCAATCTCGCCCAGAATATCCAACACGATCTACGTCTGGAAGCCTACAGCCATATTCAAGATCTCGAACTGAGCTATTTCGAGGAACGATCGACCGGCGCGTTACTCTCCGTCCTCAACGACGATATTAATCAACTCGAAAGATTTCTCGACGTGGGCGCGAACGAGATCCTACAGGTACTCACCACCGTCGTCGTCATCGGTTCCGCCTTCTTTATCCTCACCCCCGATACCGCGTGGATGGCGATGTTACCGATTCCCTTTATCCTTTGGGGATCGATCGCCTTTCAGAATTTCCTCGCCCCCCGTTACGCGGAAGTCCGCGAAAAAGTCAGCCTCCTCAATAGCCGTCTCTCCAATAATTTAAGCGGCATTCTAACGATTAAAAGTTTCACCACCGAAGCCTATGAAACCGATCGATTACGGATCGATAGCGAGGCTTACCGTCAGAGTAACCGGAAAGCGATCGTCTACAGCGCGGCCTTTATTCCCCTGATCCGGATTATTATCCTCGCGGGATTCTGCGCCATTTTACTCTTCGGCGGGATGTCGGTAGCCAACGGGAAACTGGCGGTAGGAACCTATAGCGTCCTCGTTTTCCTTACCCAGCGCCTCCTGTGGCCGCTAACCCGTCTCGGCCAAACCCTCGATCTCTACCAACGCGCGATGGCTTCCACCAATCGGGTGATGGATCTGCTCGATACGCCGATCGCTATCCATTCCGGCGCGATTTCCCTCCCCGTCAACCAGATTCGCGGCGAGATCGACCTAGATAACGTTTCCTTCGCTTATAGTAACGGTTATCCCGTTTTAAAAGATCTTTCCCTACATATTCCCGCGGGAAAAACGATCGCCATCGTCGGATCGACCGGATCGGGCAAAAGTACCCTCGTTAAGCTATTACTGAGACTGTACGAGATCGAATCCGGACGGATCGCCCTCGACGGCATCGATATCCGCGATATCTTCCTCTACGATCTGCGTCGGGCGATCGGTCTCGTCAGTCAGGACGTGTTTCTCTTTCACGGGACGGTGAGGGAAAATATCGCCTACGGAACCCCGGACGCGTCGCCGGAGGAAATTATCAACGCCGCAAAAATCGCCTCGGCTCACGAATTTATCGAACAACTCCCCCACGGCTACGATACGATCGTCGGGGAAAGGGGACAGAAACTCTCGGGAGGACAGAGACAGCGTTTGTCGATCGCCCGCGCTATCCTGAAAGATCCCCCGATTTTAATCCTCGATGAAGCGACTTCGGCGGTAGATAACGACACGGAAGCGGCGATCTCGCGTTCCCTAGAGGAAATTACCCGTCACCGTACCACCATCGCGATCGCCCACCGTCTCTCGACGATCCGCCATAGCGATCGGATTTACGTCATGGAATACGGAAAAATCGTCGAAGCCGGAACCCACGAGGAATTACTGCAACTATCCGGGATTTACGCTAACCTCTGGCGCGTGCAAACCGGGGAGAGAGCGATCGAACCCTTCCTCGGGTCGTGAGCCGTATTTTGCTATCTCCGGTAAGATCTTTACTATCATTCACTGCCACAAGGAACGGTTCAATTATGGGTGATGTAGGGTTTATTCTGACGATTCTAATTAACTTCCTGCAAATCTATTCGGTTTTGCTCATTATTAGGGTTTTACTCACCTGGTTCCAAAGCGCGGGCTGGGCCGAACAGATTATCTCGTTTCTTAGCCCGATCACCGATCCCTATCTGAATCTCTTTCGATCGATCATCCCCCCGCTAGGAGGGATGGATTTTTCGCCGATTCTCGCCTTTCTCCTCCTCAACGTGGTACAGAATTTACTGGTCGCGGGGGCGAGTAGTCTGATCAGCAGTGGCTTCTAGATCGTGGGGTTGACACTACTGGTAAAACCCGACGCTTTGAATTGTTCCAGTTTCAGCGGGGTCGGCTGATTTTCCGAGACGGAGATCCGGATCTCGAAATCGCTGACTCCCGGCGGAACTTCCGGGATCGAACCCACGCGACTCCGATTCTGTAAAACGGGTTCGCCGTTCGCGTCGTAAACACGGCCGAACACGTCGGCATCGTAAACGGTTTTCCCGGAATTATTTTTCGCTTTTCCGGTGATGAGAAAACAATAGGCGGGATAACTGGTTCCCCCGCTAGTAACGCTTCCTTCCGCTAACTCCGGCGGACAGTCTTTGTAAGAAATATCGGTGAGTTGAATCGAGGTCAGGGCTAGGGCGAACGGGACGAACAGCCAACCCGACAGCCAGAAGAGAACGGAAAGCAAACAGACGATAATCGATCGAGATCTCATAGGTGAACGGTTTTACGGTATGATTTCCCCATCCATCAGATTATCGTGAATCGTCTTCGTCGCGGATCGCTTTTTCGGGGAACGCATGGAACGAGCAGAGATCGAAACCGCCCTTAAAGCCGCTTTTCTCCAGTGCGAGAACCATCTAGTGCCGTTAAACGAACAACAGAAAGAAATTTTACTGCAAGCATTTCTAGACACCGAAACCCTCGCGGACGGTAATCCCCTCGACGAGTTATCCGCGCGAGAACGAGAGACGTTACTGGAATTCATCCGCGAGCGAGAGAGCGAGAATCTTTCCTGGAAAGGGAGTATTTTGAACGATTGGCTCAACGATCGCCCCTCCGGAACGGTACAATTTATCCGCGATCGCTACGGGTTGAGTTGGTTGAATCGGGTTCAGCCGATCCACTGGCAGGAATATTTACAACGGGTGGGATTGACGCGGGAGAAACTACAGATCGGTGATTCGATCGAGGTTTCCAACGGCCTCTGGGAATGGGTGCGCGAGGACGATCCAGGTAGCAGGGAATGGTATCCCTGTCAAGTGATCGGCCTGCGCGACGAGGACGAATCGGAGACCGCGAGTTGTACCGTCCGCTTCGAGACCGGCGAGGAGTTCGAGATTCAAGGGATCTACCAGTGGAATCGGGTGAACTGGCGCTTTCGATCGATCGGTTAGGGAAATCGTTCGAGATCGGCGAGTTACCGGGAAACCCCTTTTTATTCAACTATCAATCGGCGAACGCGGAGAGAATCGCCATCCCCGACGGGGGGAGATCGATCGAGACCGTGGCGCGTCCGTCGGTGTGATAATCTACGACAACGGTTTCTTTCGGGGGCGAATCTTTTAACTGCCCTTCATTCCAATCGCCGCGATAGAGATAGGTGAGATGGGAACCGCGTGGATGGATAGAAGCATCGATCGTCACGTCCGCGCCGCGATTTTCCAGGCTATGACTGTTGAAAACGATAAGAACTTCCGTATTGTAATGTACCATCGACCAGGCGATGACCTCGCCGCTCGGGGGTAACGCGAACGGATAACCCGCGTAGGAAGTCTCGCGGGGATAGAGAAAACCGCGCCGTAGGGTTCGCCCGATCGATTTCCGACCGTTGCGTAAACGAGCGATCGCCGCGATCCTGACATACGTGGGATGATCCGGGTTAAAAAAGTGACAGCCCGCGGTCGCGAAAGCCCCGAAAGCCCCCCCGAACATATCCTCGCGCACGTAGCGATCCTCCGCGAAACGACGCGGTTCGACACTGTAATCGTGATAGCCCTCGTTGCCGTCGAAAGCCTGTTCGGTTCCGTAATAGATCGAGGGAATGCCTGGGATCGTTAGCTGGATGCCGACAACGTGCGCCACCTGTTGATAGAGATCCACCGCGGGATTATTCGCGGCGAAACGCTCTTTTCTCGCCCGCGAGGACATATCGTGATCGTCGAGGACGTTGACCACGAACTGCCCCGTTTGCAGTGCCAATCCGGTCGCCTGCTTGTCGTCGTACATGGCGAAGAAATCCCGCGAACCGATTAATCCTTTGGCTAATCCGGTCAATAAACCCGGCCCCCGGTTGATTCCCAGTACCGCGTTAAGATTACGGCCGAAAAGATCCACGTAGCTAGGGGCGATACTGGCATCGGTGATCTCGCCGGTGATAAAGAAATTCTCCTTACCGATCGATTCGGCGAACTGATGGATGGCGCGACAGAAAATACCGCAGGCCGCCGGGGAAATGTGTTTCACCGCGTCGAGACGGAAACCGTCGCAGTCGGTGAGCGCGATCCAATACTCGTAGGCTTTAATAACGATCGGTAGGGTAACGGGATCTTCTAAATTTAAATCTTTCAGGTCGTAAAAGTCGCCGCGGCGGTACTGAACGAAGGGACTGAGCGGATCTTCCCACGGCGCGACCCCCCAATCGCCGATCTCGCCGGATCTCGTGTAAACGTCGATATTTTGAAATTCTTTCGGCCAGGCCCCATCTTCTAGGGTAATCGGTTCGGGAATACTTTTGCCCTCGCTCGATCGCCAGCCGTGGACGGGATAGGGAGGCGCGAAACGATAGGGCATGGTGCTTTTCGGTTCCGCGGTCAATTCATCGCGATAGAACCAATTATTGCCCGAATGGTTGAAAATAACGTCGAGAATGACGTACATTCCCCGATCGTGCGCCGCGTCGATTAAATCGCGCAGATCCTGCCGCGTCCCGAAACGGGGATCGATCTCCAGAAAGTTCTGAATCCCGTAGCCGTGATAGGTTTCCAGATCGACGCGCTGTTTCCACGGCGGATTGATCCAGAGGGTAGTCACTCCCAACCCCTGTAAATAATCCAGTTTGCTGGTGATGCCGCGAATTTTCCCGCCGGTAAATCGATCGCCCGCGGCCATCCAGGTGGCCTTATCGTGGACTTTATAGGTATCGGGGTGACGGTAATCGAACATCGGTCGATCTCCCTCGTTCCCGTCACTGAATCGATCGGGTAATAATTGATAGAAGATCTGATCGCGCCAGGTACGCGGACTCGGATACACCCGGCCGCGGGGGGTGAGATCCACATCCTCCAGCGAACGCGGCGATTCGCTATCGATCGGGGTTTTGGTGGCCATAATCTTGAATTTGAAAAAATTTTCTCCGTTATTTTAAGGGGCGATCGAGAGAGAACCCTGTAAACTTAAGCAAGTCTCAATTTGTAGAAACGGCTACCGAAAATCGATCGATCTTTCCATCATGCGAACGCTGTATTTTCTCTTACCCGGTACAACCAAACCCTTCGGGGGCGGGGGACTGTGGGCCGAATTAAAAACCGTGAACCTCGCCCGTCGGATCTGTCCGGCGGAAATCGTTACCTACCGTCAGCGCGAGGCGGATTGTTTATTTTTAAAGGACATTATCGACAAAATCGATACAGAAGATAGTATTTTCGTCGTAAGTTGGGGTTTTGACGTTCCGAAACTGGTGAGGGAACTGGGATCGCGAAATCTTCTCTATCACGCCCATAGTGCCGGGTACGGTTTTCGTCTTCCCTCCCGTATCCCGATCCTCACCGTCAGCCGGAACACGATGGGCTACTGGGGCGAAAAAGCCCCGAATTCGCTGATTTATTACCTCCCTAACCAGATCGGCGAGGAGTTCCGTCCGCTGGGTTTGGAACGCGATATCGATGTGCTGGTACAGGGGCGAAAATCGTCGAAATATTTACTCGATCGATTGGTTCCCGCGCTTCGTTCCCGTTGTCGCGTCAAGGTTCTCGACGGTTTTGTAGACGATCTCGCGGGATTATTCAACCGTAGTAAGATATATCTCTACGATTCCGCGGAATACTGGGCGGTAAGCGGTGTTACCGAGGGTTTCGGACTACCGCCGATGGAAGCGCTCGCCTGCGGGTGCGAGGTGTTTTCCAGTGTCAATAGCGCCCTCGCGGATTATCTCGATCCGGGTTTCAACTGCCGGAAAATCGGCGCTTACTCCCTACAATACGATGTCGATCGAATTCTCGCGGCGGTGAGTGATTTTCCCTCCCGTCCCGTTCCCGAGAGCTTTTTCGAGGAATATGGGGAAGAAAATCTCGTTAAACGCTTATCGGTTATTTTACAGGAGATTAACGAGTTTTTCGATATTCAATCCCGCTATCGGGGCGATATCGAGGGGTTAGATTTCTGGCGGCTGAAACAATTGTGGCTGGATCGATCGCTGGCCAAAGTCAAAAAGAAATTTTTAAAATAGACGAAAAACCCTATGTATCACGTTATCTACGACGGGAATTGCAACCTCTGCGTTACTTTTACCCGATTACTGGAACAGTTCGATCGAGGGGAAATTTTCACCTATATCCCCATGCAAGAGGTCGCCATCTTAGAAAGTTTCGGCATCACCCCGAAAGATTGCGAGATGGGCATGATCCTCATCGATGGTGATAACCCCGCGCGACGCTGGCAGGGAAGCGACGCGGCCGAGGAAATTATCCGTCTGCTACCGGTGGGCGAAATGTTCGTCCTCGCGTACCGCGCGTTACCGGGGGCGAAATGGCTGGGCGATCGCACCTACGAACAGATCCGCGACAATCGTTATCAATGGTTCGGTAAACGTGCGGAAACCTATCGCCCCGCGTATCCCTTCGGTTGTTCGGGGCAAGATTCGGGAGTGAGAGGTTAAAACCGGATTTCCGCGCGTTCGGGAAAATCGCTCGCCTCCCGACAATCCGGGGTATCTAGAACCGAAAGTGACCGCTATCTCCGGCGCCACCATGTCACCCCGGCCAGGGTAAAACCGAGTAGGGGCATAAACACGATCGAGATCCAGAAAACCGCGTTCGCTTGCAGGGGAGTGAGATTCAGCCGGCGATTTTCCGGTTTCTTAGGACGGATGGAGAGCGTCGCGTTATCTCCCGCGGTTAACCACGCCACGGAATTGAGAAAAATATCGCCGTTTAACTGCTCTTGGAAGAAACCATCGAGGGCGAAGGTGGAGTTGCCGATCACGATTAATTTGCTGTCTTTTTTCGGCGGTTTGGCGGTTCGCGTTAGGGCGACTCCCAGATCGAAGGGGCCGGGAACATCTCGACCGGCATCGAACTGAAGAGTCGGCGAACTTAGGTCGCTTTCGGCCCACATTTTCTCGTTGGTAATTAATAGGGATACCGCTTCCACACCATCGACGGGAACGGTAGCGATCGGGCGCGCGTTCGGGAAAATCGAGATTCCATTGCCGAAATCGCGGGTAATCGGATGATTCCCGTAATCGGTGATAATCGGCGACGCGGGCCCGAGTTCGAGCAGTCTGCCCGCACCCGATCCGTCGATGATTAAACGTTTATCGAGTTTTACGCCCCATTCCTTGAGAAGATCGTCTAATCCCGCGTCGGTTTGCGGATCGAGAAGTAGGAATAATTTCCCGCCTTTATCGGCGTAGTTTTTCAGCGCGGTCACTTCTTGGGGGAAAAGTTTTCGGGTCGGCCCGGCGATGATGATAACATCGGCGTTATCGGGAATGCCCGATCGCTGTACCAGATTTAACGGTTCGACTTTATAGCCTTTACTTTCTAAATTGTTCACCGCTTGAACGAGGCCGCCCTCGGGTTTGCCGATCTCGGGTTCCCCGTGGCCCTGGAGGAAATACGCGGTCAGGGTGCGGTTCGATCGGATCGTTTCGATCGCGTTACTTAATTTCGCCTCGGTTAAGGTTTCCCCCTCGACGAGCGTTTTAATCGGTTGTTTTTTATCCCCGTATTGTAGATAGGCTCTATAAAGGATATTGTCCGAGAGTTTTTTAAATTCTCCGGCGATGTTGGGCTTTTTTTCGGGGTCGATAAACTCGTACTCGAACCGGGAATTTTCGCGGCGATAGTTGGTGAGAAGTTCCTCTTCGTTCGGATCATTACCTCCCTTGGAGAAGATGAATACTTTGACCGGTTGTTGTAGATCCGCGAGGAGTCGATCGGTCTGCGGGGAGAGGCTATACAGTTGTTTTTCGGTGAAATCGACGCGGACGGGATCGCGGGTGGCGAGAAAGTTAATCAGACCGACAAGTGCCAGAACGATTAGCGTGGTAATCAGGGTATGGGTTCCCGCACGGGTCGATCGTTTCTGCCAGAATCCCCGCGGTAACGCGAGAAATAACCAGGCGATTAAAATGATAATCCCGATCGAGGCGAGAGCGATCGGGACGGGCGACCATTGCCCCGAAACAAAACCCGCGACCAAACCGGCACTGATAAAAATTAAAGCGGGAATATAGAGAAATTTACGGTAGGTTTTGAACTGCATAAGGATTAGTTTCTCTGAAAGCGGGAGGCTTCGATCGCCTGGGAGGTTAAAAAGATGCCGAGAAAGATATAACTGAGGAATAAAACCAGACTGCTACTATCGAAAATTCCTAGAACGAAGTTATTGAACGACTCGAACCAAGACAGATGAGAGAGAATTTCTTTGCAGAAAAATCCGATTCTTTCCCCCAAATCCCCGCCGATTCTATCCCGAAAGAAGGATTCCACGTTCCCCGCGATCACGTCGAGAAGCCAGGCCACGAGAACGACGATAAAGGTGACGATATACGATATAATATTGTTACCCGTGATCGCGGAAATAAACATCCCGATCGAAAAAATCGACGAGGCGAGAAGAAGTAATCCGAGATGGGAAAGTAAAATTCCTTGGAGATTCACCGGGGGACTCGCCGCGCTGAAAATCACGATCTCGTAGATCCAGAAAGGCACGATCATCACGGTAAATAGAGCGATCGTTCCCAGTAATTTCCCCAGCGCCACACTCCAATTGGTTAACGGGGAAGTGGCTAGTAATTCTAAAGTTCCCTGTTTCTTTTCATCGGTATATAATCCCATCGATAGCGCGGGCAATAAAACCAATAATAGCGAGGGCAAAAGCGAACCGATAAAAGTGGTGAGGAATTCGTAAACCACATCTCTAGACACGGGTAAGCCCGATCGTTCCTGATTGGCGATAGCGAGAATAATCCCGTAGAGCAGAGAATTGAAGAAAAAGCCCGCTATCAACCAGAATACCGCCACGATAATGTAGGCGGTAGGAGAGGTAAAATAACCGAGGAATTCTTTCCGAAAAATCGCCCAAATGTTATTGATCATGATTCTGTTCCTGTCGATCGATATCGTGACCGATTACCTCTAAAAAGACATCTTCCAAGGTGGGACGTACCCGACGCATTTCTTCTAACCCCAAGCCGCTATTGACCACGATCGAGGCGATTTCCGAGCCGATATTCGCGCCCGATCGACAGCTAATCTTCAAAAAAGACGGACGGGGATTCTCGACCCTTTCCACGTCGGGAATATTAGAAATCATCGGGATAATCTCGCTCACGTCCCCCTCGACCTCGATTTCATAGCCGGAACTTTTCGGGATTTCCGTATCGATATCGGTGGCGACAACGCGGCCGCGGTTAATAATCGTCGCCCGATCGCAGGTGATACTAACTTCCGGTAAAATGTGCGTCGAGAGAATAATCGTGTGCTCTCCCGCGAGACTTTTAATTAAATTTCTCACCTCGATAATCTGTTTCGGGTCGAGGCCGACGGTCGGTTCATCGAGGATAATTACCGGGGGATCGTGAACGATCGCCTGCGCGATACCGACGCGTTGTTTATAGCCTTTAGAAAGCTTGCGGATAATCACTTTCCGCTTATCGAGAAGTTGACAACGATCGAGGACGAAATCGACCCGTTTGCCTCGATCGCCCGCGGCCACTCCCTTGATCCGGGCCACGAAATCCAGAAACCCCTCGACGGTCATTTCCGGGTAAAGGGGCGGATTTTCGGGCAGATAACCGATATTACGGCGAACGTCCAGCGATCGATCGTGTACATCGAATCCCGCGATTCTTGCCGTCCCGGAGGTCGCGGGGATATAACCGGAGAGAATTCGCATGGTGGTGGTCTTTCCCGCGCCATTGGGACCGAGAAAGCCGAGAATTTCCCCCTTACCGACGCTGAAACTCACATCGGCGATCGCGGTCGTCGTCCCGTAGATCTTGCTGAGGTTTTCGACTTCAATCATGGAGTACCCGCGTGAATTCAGTGATCCATTATCCCCCGATCGGGTAACTTCGATCGGGCGGGAAATCCTCTGAGCGGCCGAGATCCCTCAACCGATCCCGCTAATATGCACGACGATCTCGCGCTGGTGACGACCTTTCCGATGTTCCCAGAGATAGATTCCCTGCCACGTTCCCAACACTAATCTACCGTTAGAAATGGGGATCTGTTCGGAGGTGCGCGTTAAGACCGATCGAATGTGCGCGGGCATATCGTCCGCTCCCTCGGTCGTGTGGAGATATAAACTCGGATCTTCCGGGACTAATTTCGCGAAAAAGTTGGCCAGATCGGTTAATACATCGGGATCGGCATTTTCTTGAATAATCAATGACGCGGACGTGTGACGGATGAATAACGTACATAATCCCGTTTTCACTCCCGATTCGGCCACGATCGATTCGACTTGGGAGGTGATTCGATGGAAATTTTTCGGGCTGGTTTTAACGGTGAGGTTTTTTTGATAGTGTTTCATGGGAAATGTAGACAGGATATCATCACTTCAATCACGCGGGATCACGGCTGATTTTCTAACACTTCGAGAAATTTTTCCTCGATCGAAGTCAGGAACGGGCGATCGATCTTTCCGAGAGTTTCCAGAAAATTCCGCACCGATTCGTCGTGTTTGGCTTTAGATAGACGGTACAATCGTTCCCGTAATCGGTACAATTCCTCCCGATGACGCGGAGAATAATACACCTCCCGCAAATTCTCGATCTTCACCTGAATTACCGCGTCCCAAGTGGCGACGGAACAGGAAAAGGTGTGAACTTCCACGACGACGCACCATTGTCCCGCTCGTTTCCGTAAATCGGGATTGCCTTTCGGGAGAAGGGTACAGATATCGCCCGCGCGGTAGGGATTGGGAACGGGACAGCGTTCCCGAAGGCGATCGAGCGCGCTAACGTCGGTTTGCCGTTGATTTTCTTTACTTCTCGTCGGTGTGGGATTTTTTCTCATTCTCTCGATCGACTCCTTTCGGGAACGGTGAACAGAACTCCCGCTCCCTTCAAATAAAGGTGATTTTTCCATATTTTCCGTACTTTTTTAGCTAGAATCAATCGATTTAAAAACTCGTTTTTTTTAGCGATTTTATTGAGTTTTTAAGCTTTGGAAAAATAGTCAAAACTCAAGCGTTTAATAGAGGATTAGATAGTCAGAAAAATTACTATATCATGAATGGTGCAGTTTTTGTAATTAAAATTTTCTTAAAGCGATCGAGCGATTTTTTTCAAAGAACTCCTGTATTTACTAGCGATTAGTTAATACTAAATTACTGTGAAAAACCAAGGATAAGCTGTGGAAAAAGCCCGAACAACGCGGGGAAAATTCCGGGGAAAACTTTCCTCGATCGCCGTGTCCGAGAAGGCAGGAGGGAAACCGGGACTCCCGGCGAATATTTTCCCCTTTAAATGCCGTGACTTTTGCCGATCACCCAATGACGGCGGAAAAAGCGAGCGAGAGAGGTTTCTTCTAAGGATAGATAAATCGGTCTTCCGTGGGGACAGGTGCGGGGATTTCGAGTATTCTGCCAATCTTCCAGTAATTCCTGCATTTTTTCGATCGATAGCGGGGTTCCGTTGCGGATCGCGCTCCGACAGGCAACCGCCACCCGCGCCGTTTGTAAGTCCCCTCCCCAGCTTAATTCCAGTAACGCGTCCGATCGATCGTCCCGTTCGGCTAAAAGCGCGGGAATACTGCGAATCGCCCACGATCGCTCGCCGAATTCGTCGATATCGATGCCGATTCTCTGCAATTGCTCGATCTGTTCCGCGGCGAGTCGATCGACAATTACCGGACTCTCCAGCGGAACGATTTTCCACTGATCCTCCAATCGCTCGAAAAGAACCCTTTCGTGCGCGATATGCTGTTCCACCAACCACAGCCCATTCGGGTGTTCGGCGACAATATAAGTATTGTTCACCTGCGCGACGGCTTTGAGATTCAGTAAATTATCCCGCGGGCGATCGGGTATCTGATAGGGCGTTTTTTCTTCCGCCGCCTTGAGAACGCGAGTTACCCGCTGATTATGAGCTTTTTCGGGAATCTGTTCGCTATGGAGACGGAAAGCCCGTTCGATCGAGCCGATCGCCTGTTCCTGCCAGAAGGGGAGCGAGTGCAAGTATATCTCCGCTTTCGCTGGGTGACGGTTCCAATCGATCGCGCTCGGATCGGTGTGCAGGTGTAGGAAACCGACGGGATAGCGATCTTTCGGCAGTGTACGGGCGAAACCCTGACAGAGTGACGATTCTAGGTCGGGACAGCGCACCACGCGACCGTTTACCGCGACTTTTACCCGATCGGGCAGACGACGGGACACTCGATCGGGTAGTCCGATCGCCAGTTCCAGGGTAGAAAGATTATGATCCGGCGCCTCGATCTCGGTTTGTAAGTACGCGAGATCGGATAAATGCAAGGATTTGATAATCTGCGGCAGAATATGCTGGCAACCGCTACCGGGGCTAATTTTAAACCAGTCTTTGCCGTCGAGAACCGTTTGCCAGGTGATATGGGGATGACAGAGGGCGATATCGTGAATGAGTGACTGTATATCCTTAATCTGGCGGGATTTCGGCGGTAAACCCTTACGCCGAACGGGAAAATCGCGAAAAATATGTTCCACCGTGACGATCGTGCCGGTGGCGATGGCGATCGTTTCTAACGATTCTAATTCCCCGTTCGTATTGTACGTTCCCCGCCAGCCCATTTCCTCGGAATTCCGACTGGCGATACTCAACCGCGCCACCCGCGCGATGCTGTGTAGCGCCTCCCCCCGGAATCCCAGACTGGTAATCTTCCACAGATCCTCGCGACGGCTGATTTTACTGGTGCTGTGGGGACGGCTACACAGTTCGAGATCCGCTACCGACATTCCCCTGCCGTTATCGGTGACACGTATTCGCCAGAGTTCGGGGGAGAGGGAAACGGTAATTCGATCGGCCCCCGCGTCGATAGCGTTCTCGACCAATTCCCGCACCACCGCCGCTAGAGAGTCGATCACCTCTCCCGCCGCGATCAGATCGATCACGTCTTTCGGTAAAACTTGTATCGGCACGTAAGGAAGGTAACGAGCGGTGAGGTTACGAAAGGTAAAGGCCGTATGTAGCTGGATAGCCTTCGATCCGATCGATTTCTTTACAGTTTACTACGCTTTTCGGTAGTTGCGGGCTGGATTTGCCTCTCATATCCTATCGCGTCACGGGCGATCGATCCGGTTATCGAGCGTAACGGGTCGGGAGACAATACTTCTCGGATAGCGAGATTTCCCCATTCACGAGGATACTGAAACTCTTGGGATTGCGTAGGTGAGAAGCCCGGAAAAATCCATCAATTCAGTCGAGGTAGTTGCGACAAAATTGCTGATCGATCTATAATGGTTTTGTCTTCGAGATAGTTCTGGTAGCAGCGATTGCGTTTAGAATTCGTTCAGGGGACTAGATGGTCATTGTCAGGTAGCGAGTACAGGCAATTTCCACGTAGGCGCGATGCCGCGGTCTAGCACAAAATTTTTGGAAATTCAATGAAAAAAAATTCACGCAACCGATTGCGGCGGGAGATTATTATACTGCTGCTGAAGTGCATCATCTCGCTTGTTCTGCATCCATTTCTCTCAATGAGTTCCGTGGATCGATCGACGATCGATTGCATTCCGAGTCCGGGAAATGATCCGAATTTTCCAAGAGAGATTCGCCAACTTCCTGATCAGGGGTAGGGTAAGTGTTTCGGGACGGCTTCACGGTCGTCCCGCAATACTTCTCGGATAGGACCATTGACCCGTTCACAAAGATACTGAAACCTTCGGTCTGCCGTAGGCGAGATCCCCTAAAAAATCCTTAACCGAGAGGTATTGGGTCGGGAGACTTGACAAACAACTTCGCGATTTGCTAAGTTTAGGGTCTATGCCTGTACATTGGATTGGGAGATTGGGTATGCACAATACGAAAAATTGTAAGAGGAAAATCATCGATGAACGTTATTTCGGAATCCGCCCTCAAAAGATTTTGGGAAATCCATTCAGAATCTAAAATCGGACTGAAACGCTGGTATACACAGGCTAAACAAGCTAACTGGCGGAGTTTCCAAGATGTTCGCGATACATTTCCTTCCGCCGATCTGGTAGCGAACTTCGTAGTATTCAATATCGGCGGTAACAACTATCGGTTAATCACCTTTATCGACTTTCAAGCTGGTAAACTTTTTATCCGAAATGTGTTAACTCACGCGGAATATGATAAAGAGCGATGGAAACAAGATGACTGGTACAAATCTTAAAAATAAATTCACCTATGCTCGTAACAGATGACTATTTAGCGTTACTACATAAGTTTCCCCCTCGTCCGATCCGTAACGACGAGGAACTAGAAGCGACACAGGAAGTTGTGAACTCTCTTTTAGATAAACCGAGTTTGACGGTAGAAGAACGAGATTATCTAAATGTTCTCGGTACTTTAATTTATGATTACGAGCAAACTCTAGATCCGATCATTGATGTTCATGGTGTCGAGCTTTTAAAGTTTTTAATCGAAGCGGATAATCTCCGGCAGAAAGATCTCGTACCGATTTTTAAAACCGAGTCGATCGTCTCCGAGGTTTTAAACGGAAAACGGGATTTAACCGCGAGACATATTCAGGAATTAGCGGAGTTTTTTCAAATTTCTCCCGCTCTATTTTTCCCGCTCGATAAAAAGGAATAAAATCTATCGATCGAGCCGCGCGAGTTCTTCCCGAACCACTCTCCGTAAAGTTTCTTCTAAAGGTTCGCGTTCTCGATCGATATGTTGTCGTAGTGCTTCATTGATCAACGTCTGATAGTTCCCACCGTTCGCGATATGAACCCGTTCGCGAAACCAAGCCAGAATATCATCATCTAATCGAATCGTGATCCGGGTTTTCCCCGGTGGTGTCGGTTCGATCGCCCCGCGTTTTCCCTGACTAAAATCGTATTCAGATTCCATCTCGTATTCTGGTTCCATTTTTAAAATTCTTCCTCATATTGTTTTCGCTCTTTTCGAGTCGCTGTACGGGCGGAAATAAGCCTGATCTCATCTCCACGCAACGTATATACAACTACCAAGACTCTACCGAAAGCATCTATCCCGATGGTAATAAACCGTTCCTCTTCAAACCGATTGTCGGGGATGGTAATTGCCAGATAGTCCTCGAAAACCGATACAGCATCCGCGAAGTCGATACCGTGTTTCCGAAGATTGGCGATCGCTTTATCGGGATTCCATTGATAGACCATCTCGATTATAGTATGCACATCCGTACATACTACCAAGAATCGAGCTTATAACCCCGATCGCTCGGCCCGCGAATTCCAGAGCTAGAATAGGGAAAACGACTCATCATTAACCGCCATGAGTAAGGGATTCCATCACGAACTCAAAACCCAAGGATTGATCCTCGGTTCTTTCGTCGCCACTTTCTGGATCGTCGAAATCCTCGATCGATTCGTTTTTAACGATCGACTAGATCTTTTCGGCATAATTCCCCATAATCTCGTGGGACTGCGGGGAATACTCTTCGCTCCGTTCCTACACGCGGGATTCCCGCACCTGATCGCCAATACCGTCCCTTTTCTCGTCCTCGGCTGGTTCGTCATGCTCCAGGAAACCAGCGATTTCTTTATCGTCACCGCGCTAACCATGCTCGTCGGTGGTTTGGGAGTCTGGCTGTTCGCGGTGCCGGGTTCGATTCACGTCGGCGCGAGTATTCTGATCTTCGGGTATTTAGGATTTCTGTTATTTCGAGGGTATTTCCAGCGAAATATTCCCTCGATCTTGCTGTCGCTTCTCGTCGGTTTTCTCTACGGGGGCGCGATCTGGGGCGTTTTACCTACCCAACACGGCATTTCCTGGCAGGGACATCTTTTCGGCTTCCTCGGAGGGGTTCTCGCCGCTAAATTAATCGCCACCGAGAAAAAACACTATTCCTAGACGGGCGATCCCTCGATCTCGCTACAAACCTCGTAAAATTCGGTCACGGGAGGTTTGGCGAATAGGGGGGCCATCGACTTCATGATCAGTTCGTGAGCCTCGGTTTTATTGGCTTCCATGTCCTCGATCCGATCCCACATGATCACCGCGATTCCCTCGTCGGTTCCGGGTTTTTGTAGGAGAAAAGCGC
Source organism: Pannus brasiliensis CCIBt3594 (assembly GCF_036688125.1). Classification (NCBI taxonomy): domain Bacteria; kingdom Bacillati; phylum Cyanobacteriota; class Cyanophyceae; order Chroococcales; family Microcystaceae; genus Pannus; species Pannus brasiliensis. The sequence continues at coordinate 58,738 of NZ_JBAFSM010000011.1, forward strand.
CTTTAAAGCCGGTGGAATAGCTGGAAACCGCTTTTTCGTAGAGTTTTTGGGCTTCCCCGAAACAGCCTGGCTTAAATTCACCGATCGCCACGTAAGCGTATTTATGTTTGAGAAAATCTAAAAATTCGCGCATGATGATGGAGGAAAAATTAAGTAATTATCACTACTTATTATTAAAGCTCGGATCGATCGACTCCGGGAGAATACGCAATATTTTTTGATGTTCTAAAATCAAACTTAACTTGTACTCGGATACTCGGTTTCTGTCGCGTTCGTTCCCGTTTCGATGGCGAATAGCCGTAATTCTTGCCCGTAATAGCGCTCCGTTATTCCCATCGATCGCATCCCTAACCTTTCCGTGACCCGAATCGAATTCCGGTTATCGGGATGAATGACGGCATAGATAATCGGTAATTGTAACGTTTTAAAACCGTATTCTAGAATCACTCGCGCCGCTTCGGTGACGTATCCCCGTCCCCAACAATCGCGCCGCGAATGCCAGCCGATCTCGATTTCTTCCGTAAGATTTCCCGCGTTATCGGGTAAATTTTGCAAGATAATCGAACCGATCGCTTCGCCGGTTTCTCGATCGATCATCGCCCACCAATCCAATCCATTCCCTCGCTCGCGGAGGGTTCGTAACTTCTGACCGAAAAAATCGCCTAAAGATTCAGCGGAGGTAGCTAAACGGCGGATCGTCGGCAGAAATTCCGTTACTTCCGGCTCTCGATAGATCGCGAAAAAAGCTTCCCTATCCTCGGGAAATAACCAGGGACGGAGAATCATTCGATCGCTTTCCAGAACTTTACTCATCGCGTCGTTGATCGGGGAATCGATTTTCATTTCTTACCGTCTCGAAATCCCCAAAATGATCACTTTACAAAATACATCTAATCTGGTGGTTAATCCTTCGATCGATTTCGTGATTTCTTCTCAAACCGGTTCCGATAAAGCTTCTTTAATCGTCGCGAGAACCCGGCGATCGCGCACCATCCACGCGTGAAGGAGGACGGGAATAATAATTTCTTTCCCCACTCCCAAACAGGAACCGTGAGCGGGGACAATCATCATATCGAAGGGAGTCCAGATAATCGTCGTTTTAATCTTACCGAGAATCTGCCGGCAATCCCGATCGAGATCGGCGAGGAATTGGCTATCCGGACACATTTGCCGGATGCCCATCAACGGTAAACTATACGCGGTTAAAGTTCCGCGATTGGGCGCGGAAATATTGATATAGCGTTGAACCCGATCGATCCCCCCGAGTCTCTGTAAATAATATCGCGTCACCAATCCGCCCATACTAAAACCGACCAGATCGATCGCCGTACCGGGCGCGAAATGGTTATCGATATAATTCGCCACTTGAGAGGCGAGAACTTCTAACTTTTCGTAACCGTGATTGGGGACGAGGTTGAGACGATGCACCGGCCAGCCGTGACCGGTCAGATACTCGGTCATCGGGTCGAAAACGGCGATCGTATCGAGAAAGCCATGCACGAGGACGACGGGATTCATGGAAGTACAGGAGTCAGGAGTCAGGAGTCAGGAGTCAGGAGGAAGAACACAGAATATTATTGTTAATAATTTCATCAAAAAGCTATTTATCCGGTATAGCTAATTACCACTTTTAAAATTTTTAGACCTTTAAAAACGAATTGTGTGAGAGGTCTAGGAGACGGGATCGTAAAGAGTGATTACGGGGCCGGAAACGAAAAGGGAGGGGAGTTTCGCGATCGCGTCCCGGATGTGGGGACTGGCGAGATGCGCGTCGAGACTGGCTTGATCTTGCCATTCCTCGATAAAGGTGAATTCCGCGGGATTTTCTCGATTTTGAAATAAATCGTAGCGAATACAGCCGTTTTCCCGACGGGTCGGCTCTAGTAAACTTACCATGAGTTCTCGCGTTTCCTCGATTCGATCGATCGAGGCGATCACGCGGGCGATAACATACAGTTTCGAGTCAGACATAAGCGAGGGTAGGAGGCTTTTAGCTATCAGCGTTCAGCTATCAGCTATCAGCTTTCAAGGCGCGAGTTAAGGGTCATCGGCTGACGGCTGATAGCTAACGGCTTCTACTATCTATTGTACGGCTTCCTTTTAATTTCCGATCCCTAAACGGCCGGCTAAACTCGGACTTAACGGGATCAGCGTGGCCAACATTAAAAAGAGAACCAATAACCCCCAGCCGGCGCGGGTGTCGTCCGGTTCGGTCAACTCGTTCAAACTGGGGCGTTCTAATTCCCGTTGTAGGAACGCGACGAGAACCGTCCAGTAGAGAGGGATGGGATTCGCGGGGTTAATTAGGGCGACAATTCCCAATAAAACGAGGGTGGCGAGGGTGGTGCGTCGGGCGATTTTGCGACCGTAGATCGCCTGTACGATGCGACCGCCATCTAATTGACCGGCGGGGAGTAAATTGAGCGAGGTGATCACCAGACCCAGCCAACCGACGATCGCTAACGGATGGATGGAAATGACCGCGTTTTGCAGTTCCTCGCCCAAGATCACGCGCGCGAGGGAACCGACGAGGATCGACCCCTGGAAAAAGCGGCTGGGAATCTGGAATAAACTTCCCGAGTTCGAGAGAATTAAGCCCGCGAGCAAGAGTAAGAGGGACATTAAGCCCCCTAGAGCCGGCCCCGCGAAGGCGATATCGAATAAAGCGGTACGATTGGCTAATAAAGACTCGAAACGGGTGATCGCGCCGAAGGAACCGATCTGCCAGGTGGGGAGGAAATAGGGCCAACTTAACCGGACTTTGTAGCGTTTGGCGAGGATACGATGACCGACCTCGTGGGCGATGAGAACGGCCCATAAGCCTAAACTCAAGGGAAGCGCCTCCCGGACGCGTCCCCAGTTCTCGAACAGGTCGAAGCCGAGTAAAATACTGGCCGCTTCGAGACTGGTGACGACGGTGGCGACGAAGAGAACGAGGGCGAGGTTTTTCTGCGCGAGGGAGGCGGGTTTCGGGTCGTCGGTACTGGGGAGGACGATGACCACGGGTTTTTCATCGGTTCCCTCGACGAGAAATAAACGGTATTTGTCGGGAAAATGTTCTTTTAATTTAGCGGTTAGGCGGTTGTGGACTTCTTCCGATTCGCCGCGCAGGTTTCCTTTAAAAATCGCTCCCTCTTGAAAGGAGATCGTTTCGGTGGCGAAAAAGGTGTCACTCCCGAAGATACTTTGAATGACTTTGAGATCTTCTTCGGGGATGGGAATCACTTCGGGAACGATCGCCGGGACGGGGTTTTCGGTCGGGGGTTCCGGTGTTTCCGTCGCGGTAACGGGTTGAACGGTTCGGCGATCGATCGCCGCGTTCTGTCCCTCCACCCGGAGACGTTTCCCGAGATAGATGTAGAGAATGACGGAACCGACGATTAAAAACAGGATAGCGACGAGATTGATATAGATTCCCGCCGCGAATAGCCCGAAAAAGATCAGCCAGGGGGCCATCAAAACGACCGATTGTAGCCAGGCGAGAATGCCCAGTTTGCCGTAGGGTCGCGCCCGGTAAAAACCCCAGCCCAAGATCCCCACCGCGACCGAAAGAATCAGGGCGATCGTGCCGATTTCTGAAGAAACGTTAACCATGAGAGGATATCAAAGGGAATAATCTTTATTTATGGATAAATTCGATTAAAAAGTTCGTGAAGTAAAAAATTGTGAGAGAAAGCGATATTTCGGACGAGTTTCTGGGTAGATTCGGTGGATTACGCTTCGCTAATCCACCCTACGCTCTGTTTATGGATTTTTGTAGGCGTTGAGGGCGGCGCGGAGTTGACCCCGATGGGTTTGGAGAAGTTTTTCGCCCTCTTCGGGAGTTAATCCGGTCTCGTGGATTAATAGCGCTAGTTTAACTCGTTTGCCACTTTTTTCGAGTAGGCGGGCGGATTCCTCGCGGTCTAACCCGGTGAGATCGCCGATAATCCGGATGGCTCGATCGAATAGTTTCCGGTTCGTGACCGCTACATCGATCATACGATTGCCGTAGACTTTGCCCAAACGCACCATCGACCCCGTGGAGAGGATATTCAGGGCCATTTTGGTGACGGTTCCGGCTTTTAACCGCGTCGAACCCGCGAGAATTTCCGGGCCCGTGAGGAGACGGATATCCACGTCCGCGTCGATGGGAACCTGTTCGGCCGGGACGCAACTGATCGCGACGGTCTTAGCGCCCCGCTTTTTCGCCTCTTCTAGCGCGCCGTGAACGTAAGGGGTTGTTCCTCCCGCGGTAATGCCCACCACCACGTCTAACGGGCTAATTTCCCGTTCTACCATCGCGGCCGCCCCGTCGTCGCGGTTGTCTTCCAATCCCTCGGAACTTTTCAGTAAAGCCGGCGCGCCACCCGCGAGAATTCCCTGGACGAGTTCGGGGGGGGTGCAGAAGGTGGGGGGACATTCGGCCGCGTCGAGAACTCCCAGCCGGCCGCTAGTTCCCGCGCCGATGTAGAAGAGTCTACCGCCTTGAGAGAGGGAGTCGGCGATCAGTTCGATCGCTTTGGCCAGTTCGACGCGGGCCCGTTCGATCGCTTCCAGGGTTCGCGCGTCCTCTTGATTGACCAGATCCACGAACTCCAGCGGGGTTAATCGGTCTAGATCCCGACTTTTCGGGTTAATCTGTTCGGTTAATAGGTGTCCCCGGCTTTCCCACGGTTCCATAACGGTTCGATCGAGTGATAAATTTGGATTACGTTTTAGTATATAGCGGATAGTTGCGGGAAAAGCGTTGACATTCGCCCGCGCGATCCGCGATGATAGTAAATTGTGTCAATTCCTGCTCGGATCAGGTGGAGACATTTACAAAAGCCGGAATCGTCCGGCTACCTGTACGGCAATACCGATCGAAGAAAACTATGAGTTACGCGATTATTGAAACCGGCGGCAAACAATTACGGGTGGAACCCGGCCGCTACTACGACATCGAACTACTGCACGTCGAGGAAAGCGCGAGTCACACGATCGATAAAGTTCTTCTCATCCATCACGAGGACGAGATCAGCGTCGGTCAACCCTTTATCGAGGGCGCGACGGTGGAGGGAACGGTCATGCAACACCGTCGGGGCAAAAAGATTCTCGTCTATAAAATGCGCCCGAAAAAGAAAACCCGCAAAAAACGCGGCCACCGTCAAGAGTTAACCCGTTTTATGATCGATTCGATCAATTTTAACGGCACGACGATCGAGGCTCCGAAAGCCGAGACGGTCGTGGAAGATAGCGCGGCCGAAGAAGAATAACGTTTAAAATTAATACAGAAATCAGGAGAGAATTATGGCTCATAAGAAAGGTACGGGGAGTACCCGCAACGGACGCGACTCTCGATCGAAGCGTCTCGGGGTTAAAATTTACGGCGGCCAGGCGGTTAAAGCCGGCGGTATTATCGTCCGTCAACGCGGTACGAAAGTTCATCCCGGTGTGAACGTCGGTCGCGGTGGGGACGATACTCTATTCGCGCTGGTCGATGGGATCGTTACTTTCGAGTACAAGGACAAAAGCCGTCGCAAGGTGAGCGTTTATCCCGTGGCCGCGGAAGCTGTTGCCGGTTAATAGCGATCGATTTCCTTAAAAATATCCCCCGCTCTTTTTCACGAGACCGGGGGACTATTTTTAACGTCAGTTCGGGTTAAGAAGTTGATGATTTCGCGAGTGGAAATCCGAGTCTTTCCGCGCGCCGGGGAGAGCGAGGGGATAAATCCCCGGAGAGAGAATTATAACGGGTTACTGATTTCTTCCGTTGCCGTCGCGGGAGAGAAGGTAAGGTAATCGTCGATCTGTTGCCTCAACCATCGTCTCTCGTCCGGGGTTAAAAGTCGGCAAAAATCACGATCGATCATTTCTATTAGGTTCTCGGAGTAATCTTTATGACTGGAGAAAAATAAAAGTTTCTGCCGAACGCGAAGCTTTAGGTCTGGGGTAATTTCCAGAATAGTATCCGTCAAAAATTCTCTCACTACGGGTTGCAAAGATTTTCCTACAATGCTTTCCGATGCAAAAACAGAAAACGAAAGCAACACTGTAAGGGCTAAACCGCCATAATTATTACTTACCAAACTTGGCACTACTATCAAAAAAACATAAGCAAATATAAACAAACATCCTACTACCTCCTTCCCTCTGCTTTCATTAATGGTTCGTAAAGACAAAATTCGATTAATGAGTAGTAAATAAAATATAATAACAAACCAACCAAAGAAAGCCCCCCCGACTATTCCCAAGATCGAAAACAGAATTGCATACCACAAAATTCCTCCTACTAATTCCAAAGAATAATCATAACGTTGGCGACTGGAAGCAGAGGGAATACGAATAATTAATTTTTCGGGAGACTTCACCAACTTAAGGGAACTATAAGTCGGTTTCTCGAATCGAGAACTCGAAAAAGCTTCTAATCTTGTATTTCCTCGCAATATATTTAAAGCCACTCGCGCGGAAGGTAAGCGATGCTGATGGTTAGGCTCGATTAATCGATCGAGCCAGTTTCTAAAATCGGAGGATAGGGTTACTCGATCGTGAAAATCAATTTTCAGTTTTTTAACCGGTAAATCGACGGGATGTTCCCCGGTCAAGAGATAGATCGAGGTCGCGCCTAATCCGTATAAATCCGTCGAGAGATAGGTTTTCCCTCCTCTCAACTGTTCGGGGGACATATAACCGTAGGTTCCCACCACGCTACTGGCTACGGTTGTCTGTCGAAATCGATCGCGCACCCCGCCAAAATCGACGAGAAAAATCTCTCCTCTTTCCGTCCGAATTAGGTTTTGTGGTTTAATATCTCGATGGGTGACGGGGGGAATTAAGTCTTGTAAATAGACGAGAATATTTAACACTTGGATAGCGATCTGTTTTACCTCTTCTTCGGTAGGCTTCCAGCCATCCTCGACTAAACTGGAGAGAGTTTGTCCCGTCACCAGTTCTTGCACGATGTAGAATTCATCCGGTTCTATCCCTCGATCGACTAAATCGCTTACCGTATCGTCCGGCTGTGGTTTATCATAAAGATCGCCCTTATTATCGTGAATAAAATAATCTATATATTTCGGAATTCTCGGATGATCTAGTTGTTGTAGGATACGGGCTTCCCTTTCAAAGAGATCGATCTGTTTCCAATCTTCCACCTGTCGAAGGGAAAGAATTTTGATGGCGACTTCCTCGGAGGTTTGCCCGTCTTTAGCCTTGTAAGTGATGCCACTACCTCCTTCTCCTAGGGGTTCGAGAAGTTGGTAGCGGTTAGCGATCAAGCGGTGGGGGTGGGAAAGTTGAGGTTCCATCTTGTTTAATCCTTCGCATCCTGTTTTTCGAGTGATTTTTTCGTTTATCGGTTACATTGCTGGTTAAAAGGAGGTAGCGAAACTGGATTTTTATGTGGAATATTAACACTAGCTCCCTTAGAGACTAACAAATGTATTATCTCTTTATTTCCTCGACTGATTGCCTCTGCTAAGGGAGATGTAAAGCGAGTATACTCAGGATTGTAATGTGATGGATAATTATACAAACAGAACAAAAAAGTGTTTTCGCTCGTCGGAGGAATTAGGTTAACACTAGCCCCCTTCGAGATTAACAATTCTACTAATTCTTTAGAGTCGGCGCGCACCGCCTCAAGCATTGGAGTCGTCCAATGCGAATCCTTTTCACCGTTGCCACGGTACTGTCGCAAATAATCGAGATTTATCTCCCGATCGATGATCAATTCTACGAGTGCCCGATCGCGTTCCGCTATCGCCCACAATAAACAGTATTCAGCAGTTTTCACGGCTGGTGATATAAAATGATGCGATAAGCGCCCCCCGGATGATAGATAGTCCCACGTAACCCCTCGATCGGAACACATTCCATAGGGCTGGGGAAAGCCTAACATAGTCAGAATCCCTCCTTTATAGTTCTGAAAAAACAGAACCCCGGTCAGACTGAATATTCCTAATCCCAGCCAAGCTAACCCTCTTCTTTTCGCTAACCCTTTATCATCCATAGAACGCGGATTTCGCAGTGCCGTTAACGCCTCCCTCGCGGACGCGAACCGTTCTTCCACATCCGGTTCTAGAAGTTTCTCTAACCAATCCGCGAACCCTGCCGATACCGAGATCCGAGACCGAAAATCTAATGTTAACCCGTCCCAAGATAATTCTCCTGGAGAACGATGGGTGAGCAAAAAGACGAGGGTAGCCCCTAAACTGTATAGATCGGAAGCGGGAACGGCCTGTCCTCCGGCTTGTTCTAGGGGCATATAACCGAAGGTTCCCACCGTCGTCCTTCCCCCGGCGAGGGTGCTGTAGTAGGCGTTCTGTACCGCTCCGAAATCGACGAGAAAGATCTTTCCCTCCGGGGAACGAACGAGGTTATGGGGTTTGATATCGCGGTGGATAATCGGTGGGGTAAATCCGTGTAGATAGTCGAGAATTTCCAGGACTTGTCGGGCGATATTTTTAAGTTCCGTTTCCGTGGCGCGCCATCCTTCTTTTACCCAGCGATCGAGGTTTTTTCCCGGCGCTAATTCTTGGACGAGATAGAAGATTCGATCGCCTTCTCCGTCCACTTCAAAATAATCGAGATAGCGGGGAATTCCGGGGCGATCGAGTTTTTGTAAGATTTCTACTTCCCTTTCTAACAGATCGAGTTGTTTGGGATCTTTTAGTTGCCGCAGGGAGATGGCTTTGAGGGCTACCGTAGTATCGTCGGCGAGGTTTCGCGCCTCGTAGGTGGTGCCGATCCCCCCCTTTCCCAACACGCGCAGGATTTGATACTGTTGGTTGATCACGTTGCCCGATCGCTGTTCTGCCGGCATCGCTGTACTCTCACGAGAATTTCTACCTATTTCCAGTTTGGCCGCTCTTTTCGGTAACGTCAAGTCTGCCGAGCGGGTCCGCGGGGGGGCGATATCTTGATAATTTAGCGGTATTTCTGCCGTTGAGCATCCGGATAGTCCGGGGTTTATCGATCGAGTAATAACGTAAGTTGCTAGTTATAGATCCTAGCTGGCGATCCCCCTAAATCTCCCTTAAAAAGGGGGAATTTCTCTCCTAACCCCCCCTAAAAAAGGGGGGTTAGGGTCTAATGATGAACGGGACAGCCGCCACCGCTCGTTAGTTTGGTGAGAAAATGATTCGTATCGAAGAAATGTTCTACGGATTCGAGCTTGAGATCCTCCGTAACTTTCGCGATACTCAATCCTATCACCTCGATCGTCTCGCCCGTCGGTTGGTGATTTTTGTAAGGCCCGCTAAAAGTTCCCCAGTGTCTCCACTTAAAAACCACGTTCGGCGGCCCGGCGACTACCTCGATAAGTTCCCAGTGAAAACCATCGGGAAAAGCCGTATGAAATAGATTATAGGACGAGTCGAAATCCTCATCGGAAGCGCGGTAATGTTCCGAATCCTCGAGAAAAAGATTATAGGTTCCCCGATCGACTATATCTTGGGCGGTGTATTCCTGTCCGCCGTTGGTACTCATCCGAAATTTATCCGCTACTACCGAAAGCCACTGCTTGGCATCCGTTTTGAAGGTTGCCTCCATTTCAAATGTTTTGACTAGATTATGGGCGATCGCGTTGAGAGAACCTTCCGCGTGATTACACTTACGTTCGCGTTCTAGATTTAGATTCGTCCTAGAATAGTCGGGACGATTTCCATCGCGCCATTGCACCCCGTTATCGTTTTCGAGAACGGTTTCCCGATCTTGCACCCAGAGGGGTAAAGTTGATTCAGTGGTCATAATGCGGGCAATCCTAATCGTGTGAGTGTAAAAATCGGTAGATTTTCCGGAATCATATCAGAAATCGATGACCCCGACAAGTCGATCGCCCCGTAAAATATTTATAAAACAACGAAGCTTTCCTTATAGGAAAGCCTCGCGCGAATTGTCGATCGATGGGTAAAAATGCCTACGATTTTTTCTCCGTTTCTAACTTCATCAAACGGTTTTTCAAGTCCAGATTTTCCTGTTTGAGTTTATCCAGTTCCTCGCGGATCTCTTTGATCGCTTTGTCGGAACCGACTTTTTTCTGAACTTTACCGATCGCTTCCTCGGCTACCCGGCGAACCCGTCCGTCGGGAGTTCGATCGGCCAGCGCTTGCAGGACGGGGATCGCTTTCGCGGTTTCCATCTGTCCCAGCGCGTTGGATACCGCGACCTGGGTGAGGAAAAAGGTTTCGCGCGCGATGGTTTCCAGTCGATCGAGAATTACCGTCACTTTATCGGGAGTCTGTCCGGTCGAGATCGCTCCCAAAGCGCGGATCGCGGCCAGTCGTAAGGGTTGCGGGACACCGAGGACGGTATACTCGATAATTCGATCGACCGCTACCGGCGAACTTTTTAACTGACTCAATCCCCCGATCGCCCCGGATCTTACCACCTCGTTCCATCCCGATCGCTCTTTGAGAACTCGATCGAGGGTTTCGATAATTTCCCCCTCTTTTTCCTGCAAAAGTCCGATCGCCATCCCTCCCAATCCCCGCGCGGCCGCGGCCTCGACGAAGTAACTCGCGTCTCCTTTTTCTACTAAAGATTTCAACGCGTGATAACTTTCAGAAGTTTTAATCTCGGCCAATCCCTCGACGATCGCCCGGCGAACTTTCGCGTTAGAGTCGGATAATCCCGCGATTAACGCCGTTACCGCCGGTTCTAACTGTAAAGTGGCTAATTGCTTGGCCACTTCCAAGCGGACACCCCAGAAAGCGTCGTTTTGGAGGGAGTCGGCTAAGGCTTCGATCGCTTCTAAACCGCCTTTTTTCGCGATCGCCGTTGCCGCGTAGATGCGGGAGATCGGATCGGGATCGTGTTTTAACTGCGCTTTTAATTCGGCGATCGGGTATTCGAGGGTAACGGTTTTTAGGAAATAATTCCCTACGTCGAACTTGATAAAATCTGGTTTTTGTGCTAATGGGAAATAAAAACTCTGTTCTTTCCCGTTAATTCGGAGGGTGTAGGACTGATCGGGGGAGTTGATATATCCGAAAGCGATCGGGATTTTCAGGTCGAAAAGTTCCTTCTCGTCTTGGGTTTGGGTGACGGTTAATTTCGCCAGATTACTATCCCCGTCCCAACTGTAGGCGACTTTATAATCCGGGTGTCCCCCGCGATAGACGTATTGATCGAAGAGGAACAGTAAATTGTAGCCGGTCGCTTTCTCGATCGCCCGCAATAAATCCACCGTTTCCACGGTTTTATGCGCGTTATCGTTGACGAAGGTGTGAATCGCCCGATCGAACAATTCCTCGCCCAGAATGGCGCGGATCATGTGATAGACACAAGCGCCTTTCTCGTAGAGATGTCGATCGTACAGTTCGATCGCCTCGCGGTAAACGTGGGTGACGATAGGACGACGGTAACGCGACGCGTCTTCTTCGAGATAATTTCGCGCTTCATTGAGTAAGTAATAGGCCGCGTCTTCCTTGCCGTATTCCGCTTCCGTCCACAACACCTCGGAATAGGAAGCCATCCCCTCTTTGATCCACGCGTGCGACCAATGTTTAATCACTACCAGATCGCCGAACCATTGATGCGCTAACTCGTGCGCGACGAGGCTTTCCGTCCAAGTATGATCGATACTCGCGCGTTCGTCCACCAGACAGCGATCGGTCAGGATCGTGGTCGAGGTATTTTCCATTCCCCCGAAGATAAAATCATCCACACAAACCTGCGCGTATTTGGGAAAGGGATAGGGATAGCCGAATTTTTTACTGAAAAACTCGATCATCCGCGGGGTTTTCCCCATGCTTCTTTTTCCCTGATCTTCCCGTCCTTTCTCCACGTAATAGGTGACGGGTTTCCCGTTCCAATTGTCGGTGATTTCGGTGAAATCTCCCACCGCGAGGGTCATGAGATAGGTGGGATGAATTTGTTTTTGCGACCAATGATAGATGATGTCGTCTCCTGCGTCCTCGGTGGCGATTAATTCCCCGTTGGAAATGGCGCGGTAGGGTTTGGGGACTTTGACGCGGATCTCGGAAGTGGCCAGTTGTCCGGGGTAGTCGAAACAGGGAAACCAGAAACGCGAATCCTCGTCCTCTCCCTGCGTCCAAACCTGGATCGGTTTGTTCGGGTAATGTTCGTCCGGTTGAATGAAATAGAGTCCCCGTTGTGGTTTTTCGACTTTATATTCGATTCGCAGATCGATCGATTTTTCGCCGGTGGGGTTGAGGAGATGGACGGTGAGGAGGGATCGATCGTAGTCGAAAGGTTGACTGATACCGTCGATGAATACCGAGAGAATCTGTAAATCTACCGCGTCGAGGGTGAGTTTGGTGATTCCGGGACGGACGGGAGTTAGGGTGATCTGACAGCTTCCCCAAAAGCTTTGATTGGGAATATCGAGGGTTAGATCTAGGAAAATATGGTTGACCTGGCCGGGTCGATCGGGGTTGTAATGGGGTTTCGCGCCGGGCAATTCAAAGGGTTTACGGTTATTATTCTCGGTATCGAAGGTGAGATGCGGCATAAGGACGATATCGCATTTTCGTGGCTTTCTTTCCTATTGTAGAGACAAAAATACTCCCCGGAGTTGGGGAGTGAGGAGATGGGGAAAGGGGGAGACGGGAAGATGAAGAGTGGGAAATCAAGATGACGAGGGGATAGTTCCGGCAAAAAATGGAGAGTTTCGAGAAATTTACTCCTCTACCCCCTACACCCGCATTCCGATTAGCCGATCGTTACCTGGCTGGTATCGACCTCGGTAGCACCGTTGACTCCTCGGGCGATCGAGACCATTTTATCGAGGGTGGCCTGATCGGAGACGGTTCCTTTGAGGACGACTACGCTTTGGGTTTGGGCGACCCATAATCTATCTTCGTCCGCGACATCGGGATCTTCATCGAAAGCTAAAACGACGCGCTTGGCTAGACCGCTCTCGTCGAAAGTCCCGTCTAGTCCTACTTTGTGCGGGGGAATGTCCGAGGAAGTCGCCTGTCCGGCGATCGCCGCCGCGGGGTTCGCGGGTTTGTCCATTCCGAAAATTCTTTTCAACCAATTAGCCATCGGTAAATACTCCTGGTTAAGTCCGTAGTAATTTTACAAGAATTCGATGAATTCGCTAGATATTTAATAACTATTTTAGCTTTTCCCCGCGATTCATCGAAAATCAGGTTAACGCTTAATTTGTATAAATTTTTGTCACATCTTCTTTAGGGAAGAAATTTTAAATTCTTTTTCCGAACCTAGTCTATTTACCCCGCCCCCGTGGTCATTATTCGTTTATTCTGCCCAAAATCAGCCTTCCTCGCCGCTAAATTCGACCTCTTCGTAAATTTCGGAGAGAGAGAGGGTGAATTCGATCGAACTCAGATTCAGGATCGCTCCCTCTCCCTCGATCTCCCGCAATAACCACTCGTTGGAAGAACGCTTGCTAAACTGCTCGACACGAGATCGATATTGGTCGATGAGAATGTATTCCTCGAAACTCGGGATCGATCGATAGTAGTCAAATTTATCGCCCCGATCGTAATTCCGCGTGGATCTAGAGAGAACTTCGACAATAACCGTAGGATTCACGAGAATGGTTTTCCGATCATTCTCGTAAATCGGTCGCTCGCGAACGAGCATTAAATCGGGATAGGTATAAAAACCGTAACGGGGGATCGCCAACCGCATATCTCCCACGAAAATCCGATATCCCCGTCCCCGTGTCGCCATTTTGAATCGGCTACAGAAATTCACGACGATGGCGTTGTGGTCGCTGGTAGCCCCGGTCATCGGTATAATCTCCCCGTCGCGATATTCACTTTTATACTCGGCCGTTTCCTCTCGTTGTAAATACTCTTCTCGGGTGTAGTGACGTTTCTCACCGGCGATCGACATGACGCGATCCCTCCTTCGGGTTCGGACGGTTACTCTTAGTGTAGGGGACGAGCGGGAGACGGGGGAACTTTCGATCGGGATCTCCCAAAGTAGGGATCGATCCTTGTATGCTGGGAATATAGATTATTAGCGGGTAAAGACTGTCTTTCCATCTACTCATCAGGACACCGACCGATCGAAGCAGACTTTACCGCTTCCGATTCTCACCGCTCAAGCCTCACGGAAAGATGGTTTTATGTCGAGAAGAAAGAAGAAGTTTCCCTGCGGTCACAAGGGCTACGGACAAGTCTGTCACCACTGCGCTCAACTAACCGCCGCGTGGGAAGAGAAAAAGCAACAGAAAAACGCTTGGGAAGCCACGTTTAGCGAAGATCCCATCGATTTACGGGAATTGCCGAAGAACGTGGTACTAAAAGCCCGAACGATCCTGCAAGGACTACAAGAACATCGGGATTACCGGGAATTTCACGGCAAGCGTCTCCGACACGATCGATTTATTATCAGTATCCCCGTGACGCGGAACTACCGGCTGATCTGTCGCGATCACGGTAGTCTCTTGGTTCCGGAGGCGGTCATCTCCCACGAGGACTATAATGTCTGCAAACCGGGTAGGTGAAGCTTTCAGCGGTCAGCTTTCAGCGGTCAGCTTTCAGCTACGCGGATAAATAAGATAGAGATAATATCCGTAAAATATTCGCTAAAAGTTTATTTATTGTTTATAAGTTTGAATTTTTCGGTTTTTACACGCGGGGGACGGGAATCGATCGGGCGCTCGACCCGAAAATCCCGTCAACCCCGATACTCGCGAACTCCTACAATAGAGGAGAACCGCTCGCGAGAGCGAGTACCGCCCCATTGTAAAAGAATGCAAATTTATCTTGACTATAGTGCCACCACTCCCCCTCGATCGGAAGTGGTGAAGAAAGTTCGGGAAATACTCACCGGACATCCGGGCAACCCGTCGAGTTTACATAGCTGGGGGCAGGACGCGGCCACGATCGTCGAGATCGCCCGCGAACAGGTAGCGGGGTTACTAAACGCCTCGGCGGACGAGATCGTTTTTACTTCCGGGGGGACGGAAGCGGATAATCTGGCACTGATGGGAGTGGCGCGACAGTACAACAATCCCCGTCATCTCATTATTTCCAGCGTGGAACACTCGGCGATCGAACAAACCGGTCAGTTTTTGGAAGCGTCCGGATGGCGGATTACCCGTTTACCGGTCGATCGACGGGGGAGGATCGATCCGCGGGATCTAGAAACGGCGATCGAACCCGATACGGTGTTAATTTCCCTGATTTACGGACAGAGCGAGGTGGGAACCCTGCAACCGATCGAGGAACTGGGAGCGATCGCCCGAGATCGCGGGATTTTATTCCATACCGACGCGGTACAGGTGGCCGGGAGATGCCCGATCGACACGCGACGACTACCGATCGATCTCCTCTCCCTCTCCAGTCACAAAATCTACGGGATGCAGGGTTCCGGGGCGTTGTACGTTCGCTCGAAAACCGATTTACTGCCCTTATTCGGGGGGGGAGGACAGGAGAGGGGACTTCGATCGGGAACCCAAGCGGTTCCGGCGATCGCCGCGTTCGGATTGGCCGCGGAGTTAGCCACGCGGGAGTTAGCCACGGAAACCCCGCGATTAATCGCCCTACGCGATCGTCTGTTCGATTTACTCGCCGATTGTCCGTATCTCGTTCCCACCGGCGATCGATTATATAGACTCCCTCACCACGTTAGTTTTATCCTCGTCGATCCCGACGCGGGGGAACGTCCCAATCCCGTCACCGGAAAAACCGTCGTCCGTCAACTCAATCTCGCGGGCATCGGCATCAGTTCCGGTTCGGCCTGCCATAGCGGGAAACTGTCCCCCAGTCCCGTCCTGAAAGCGATGGGTTACAGCGACACGGAAGCGTTAGGGGGAATCCGGCTAACGTTGGGACGGGAAACGACGATCGAGGATATCGACTGGACGGCGATGGTATTGAAACAGGTACTCGATCGACTCCTGCCGAAAGTTACCGTGAACACTTGGTAAAAAAATTTTTTTTTCGGGAAATCTTGGAGGGCTTTTCCCGTCATCCCCTTGGATAATCGAGGGCCGTTGTTGTAGGTGGGGTGAGTGGCGAACCATGATTCTGAAGGGGAATTCTTCTCGCGAACGTTCGGAAACCAAGGCTCGATCGGGCAAACGTCGGTTATTTAAATGGCTCGCCCTTCCCCTGGCGATCGGCGCTCTAGGGTGGGGATACCACGATTTACAACAGTATTGGGTGAAACCGGAGGCGATTTTCGTTCTCGGGGGACACGAGGATCGAGAGCGTTTCGCCGCCAAACTCGCCCGGAAATATCCCGATCTACCGATCTGGGTTTCGTCGGGAAGTCCGCGTCCTTACGTTAAAAAAATTTTCCAACACGCGGGGATCTCGCTCGATCGACTACACCTCGATTACCGGGCGAAAGATACCGTCACCAACTTCACCACCCTCGCCGACGAGTTAAAAGCCCAGGGCATCGATAGCGTTTATCTCGTCACTTCCGAGAATCACATGGGACGCGCCCGCTTAGTCGGGGAAATTATTTTCGGTAGTCGCGGCATCACCCTTAAACCCGTATCGGTTCCCTCGAAATCTCCCGACGAACCGATCGAGAAACGTCTCCGCGATAGCGCGCGGGCGATCCTCTGGGTCACAACCGGCTCGACCGGGGAATCCTGGTTAGATCACCGTTAAAGAAAGAATCGGGAGATGGGGAGATGGGGAGATAGGGAAGATGGGGAAGATGAGGAAGATAGGGAAGATGAGGCAGATAACGAAGAAATAAGGTATCTAAACTCCCTCACCTCCCTCACCTCCTGCCTCCTGCCTCCTGCCTCCTGCCTCCTGACTCCTGACTCCTACCTCTACGGCATCCATTGGGGACGGATTCCGGGGAGGGGTAATTCTAGTAAATCCGGTTTGCTCATTTTCCGATCGTCGGCGATCGGGGGGATCAGCATCCAGAGACGGCCGCTGACGATCGCCTCTCCCGAATCGGTGGATAGGGGATTAGAACCGGTCGCGTCGTAACCGGCGATCACCTGATCGAAGAGTACGGCTAAACCATCGGGAGATACGCCCATCTTGATGTCCCGATAATCGGGTAATTCTAATAAAGGAGTTATCTTCGCCGTTTTTATATTGATTTTGGCGAGATAGGGTTTTTCCTTGTACTCTTGACTATCCGTTTGTAACTGCGTGAGTAAACAGTATAGGTGAGTGCCGGGGGCGTTGAAATGACAATCGACGATCGATCCCCGCGCGTCGAGTAACCGTTTCCGCGTTCCCCGATCGTCCACGTAAAAAAGCGATCGCACGTAGCGGAGTTTCGTGTCGTTCGTATTAAAATCCACCATCGCCGCCGCGGTTCCATCCGGGGAAAAACTCAACACCCGCCCGAATCTCGGCAGGAAATCCAGGGGTTTCGCGTCGGTTTTCAGGGGTAGGATCGCGATTCCCTGTCCTTGCGCCACCGCGAGCGTTTGTCCGTCCGGGGCGATCGTGAAATCCCCGCCTTTCGCGTTCAGTCGTCTCGGGGGATCGTTTCCTTGAATCATCCACAGATCGAAATCGGCGGGATTGTTCCGATGGATTCTCTGCACGACGATCGTTTGTCCGTCCGGGGAGAGATCGAAACGATTGTTCTGATAGGTTTCGTTGTCGAGAATCCGATCGATTTTCGGTTCTCCCTCGCTCTCGGTATCGCTCTCGGTCTCTACCGTGTACAGTTCTAATTCCCGGATCGCCTGAACCCCGCGATCTTTCGCCGCCGCCGAAAATAGGATCTTTTTGCCATCTGGATAGAATTTAAACGCCATAACGGTCAAATTCGGGGGCGTGAGAAGCTTTTTCTTCTCGCGGGTAAGGTTGTAGACAATCAATCGCCCCTGTTCCTCGCCGTCGGTGCCGATATAGGCGAACGCCCGATCTCTGCTCTTGAATTCCGCCGAAAAACTTTGTAAAACCTGTCCGACTCGATCGCCGGAGCGGAAATGCTCCCGCGCGCCGTCGATCTGTACCTCGTAGTTTTCCCCGTAGGGAATCGGCGCGAGAAGCGTGTAAGCTAACCGTCGTCCCGCCCAACTGAATTTACCCGGAAGGGGCGGATCGATGACGAGATTTTTCTCGACACTGACGCGATCCATCGGTCGATCGAAGGTGAGAATAAACGCTTTATCTTCCGCCCCGATCGCTTTCCCGGCCCAGCTAAACTCCTTCACCCGCGGCCCGGTTTGCACGAGACAATCGCTCCCGCAGGAATTCCCCGCCCAAACGATCCCGCCGATCGCCAAACCCAACGCCAGGATCAACGAGATAGCCAGTTTATCGATCGGTTGTAGTCGCTTCATGCGGCCTTGTAGGGATGTCATGATATGTCGTCGGGACAGAATTCAGGAGTCAGGAATCAGGAGTCAGGAGGTAGGAAGCGGGAGGCAGGAGGAGATGGTAAAGGTGAAGAGTCCAAAAGTAATTTTTTCCCTTTTCCCCTTCCCCTTTTCCCCGAAAACTCCCCATCTCCCTAATACCCGTAGGGATCGGCGGGAGTGGGGATCGGTTTGACGGAACGCGCGGCGATCGCCAGTTGCCGTCTCGTATCGCTTTTCCCCACTTCCAACGGTAACGCTTCGGTGAACATTTCCCCTTCGATTTCCAACCAGGTATCCGGGGGGTAACTGTTCCGACTACCCGTTAGTTTCACCGGTAGCCCCACGGGGTACGCGTCCACGGCGCAACAGGTGAGGATAAAACGACTAATTAACAGGTAATTGTCGGGTAATTGGGGCAAATGGACGACGAAACCGCTCACTTTCGCGGGTTGTCCGGTGTACTCGTCCGGTTCCGGGTAAGCGTTGAGAGTGCGTACCCAATCGATCAGGGTTTTCTCCTCCGGTTTCACCACCGCTCGAAAGGATTGCGCTTGAACCCGAGTGACGGGCAAAGATTCACTAATTCCCCGCTGTACGGCGATCTGGCTATTCAGCGGTCGCGGGGCGATGAGTAAGCCTAAAATCGCGGCCAGAAGTAATAAACCCGTCCCTAACGATTTCGGAAGAAGGGTGATGTGTCGATCGCTTTCCGGTTCGATCGAAGCGCTATTCCCTTGCCATTGCTTCAACACCATCCGGATTTTCCAGATCCCCAGTACGAACAAAACGATACTGGTCGCGAACACGAGACCGAAATAATTCGGATGGATCAACAAACTTAGTTGACCGGTGATCCAGTATTTAAACAGCAAAGCCGCCCAACCGATCAGGGCGAAAATATCGAGAAACTGGAAAATTACAGTTTTCAGTCGGGACGCGTTAACCATCGGGAATCAATCGATTGTAAAAAACGGAATTCTTAGAAAGCGGGAGTCAGACCGTAGGGTGGGTTAGCGAGCGCGTAACCCACCCAGAATCAGGAGGTAGAAGGCAGGAGATGAATCATATTTATCATCTCCCTCACCTCCCCCATTTCCCCATCTCCCCATCTCTCTCACCTCCTAAAACACATAACTATGAACTAGGGTGAGTAAAAAAGTCAACTGCGCCGCTAGGGCGAATAAATAGATTAACATCCTCGGCTTAAAGATAGATAGCAGTAAACCGATCGCCTTGAGATCGATCATCGGGCCGAAAACCAGGAACGCGAGGAGGGAACTACTGGTAAAACTGGAGGCGAAGGAAAGGGCGAAAAACGAATCGACCGTGGAACAGATGGAAACGATGACCGCGAGTAACATCATCGCGACGATCGAACTCACCGGATCTTGTCCCAGATTCAAGATCAACTCGCGGGGGACAAATACCTGTAGACAGGCGGCGATCGCGCTACCGATCACCAATACGCCACCGAGTTCCTGAAATTCCCGCAGTACGTTATCGACGAAGGTACGCCAACGATGTTTTATCGGTAGAGCTTGCACGGCGGGCAGAACGGCGGTGACAGCGAAATTTTCATCGAGACGCAGGGTTTGTCCCCCGTTGCCGAGCAGGAACGAACCCGATTGTAATAACACGGGTTTATCCTCTTTATAAACAGGTTTCGTTGTTCCTTGGAGATTTTTGGCGAGGGAGGTTTGTAGGAGGGGACGGGGATCGCGCTGGACGCTGAAAACACAGCCGATAACAGTGGCGATAAACAGGGAGAAAATAACGCGATAGACCACGATTTCGGGCTGATCGCGAAAGGCTACCCAGGTGGACCAGATGACGATCGGATTGATCGTCGGCGCGGCCAGTAGGAAACTCACCGCGACCGCGTTCGGGGTTCCCTGAAGTAGTAAACGTCTCGCCACCGGGACGTTCCCGCACTCGCACACGGGAAACAAAAAGCCGATACAACTACCGACAAATGCCCCGAATAGCGCGTTTCGGGGCATCAGAGCGATTAATTTCCGTTCGTCGATAAAGATTAACAGGGTGCTGGAAAGAATCACCCCGAAGAGTAAGAAAGGGACAGCCTCGACCAGTAAGCTTAGGAATAGGGTGAAGGCATTTTGTAATTGACTCATCATCCACGCCTTCTCTGATAGGCTTCAGGGATAAAGACGGGGGATGACCCACAAAAGGTTCACCGCGTTTTTCCTGTCTTATCGGTTTCTTATCTTTTTTACTATATACTACGGGGCGCGATAAATCTCAGGAAACGATGACTTGATTGAGTTTGCCGCTCCGATAGCCCTCCAGATCGAGGGTGACGTAAACGAAGCCTAATTCTTGAAAAGCGGCGACTAAGGTAGGAAGATCGGTATTAATAATAAATTCGCGGATCTGTTCGACGGGAAGTTCGATCCGGGCGCTATCCTCGCTCGATCGAACCCTCAGATTCCGATATCCCATTTTTCTCAAATACATCTCGGCGCGGCCGACTCTCTGCAATTTAGCGAGGGTGATCTCTTCGCCGTAGGGAAAACGAGAACTCAAACACGGTTGCGCCGGTTTATCCCACCAAGGTAAATTTAAGTAACGAGATAGTTGACGAACTTCGGCTTTTGTGATTTGTAGTTCGGCGAGGGGCGATCGGGCGCCGCGTTCTTTAGCGGCCTGGATTCCGGGACGGTAATCGCTCAGGTCGTCGGCGTTCACGCCATCGATAACGTAATGATAACCCCGCTCGATAGCGAGGGGTTTGAGAGTGTCGTGGAGTTCGCTTTTACAGAAATAGCAACGATTGACGGGGTTGCTGGTGTAGTCGGGATTCTCCATTTCCGCGGTCTCGATTAATTCGTGAGCGATACCGATGTGGTCGGTCTGGGTGATCGCTTCTTCGAGTTCTTCCGGCAGGAGGGAGGGAGAAACCGCGGTAATCGCCAGCGCCCGGCTACCGAGGACATCATAGGCGACTTTGGCCACGAGGGTACTATCTACCCCCCCGGAGTAAGCGATTAGGGCTTTTTCCATCGAGCGAAATAGGGTTCGCAATCGATCGAGTTTTTCGAGTAACGGGGAATCCACGCGCACGGTTTTCGGGAGTCGGTGTAAGGGCGTTTCCTATTATAAACCGTCTTCGATTTCGTTCTCCCGATAAGTTCGATCGGTTTACAATAGATCGATGGTGACATCGCGAATTTCTAAAGATTAATCTTATGTCATCCCCCGTATCAGGCCTAGCGAATCATTGGGAATTTACAGAAATCCGGGTCGATCCGACCTCGATCCCGCCCTACGTTTTAATGCTGTTAGGGGACGAGGGAGGAAATTACTGTATTTTCGATCCCTCGGAAAACTATAAAATTGTCTTCGCCTCTTCCTCCTATAAGGAAGCGAAGTTATGGTTTTTAGAAGACGAGTACGAACGGGTAGAAGGGAGATTAACCGCGGAGAAAGCCGCCTGATTGTATCGAAGTAATTGTAGCGATTTTATCCGGAAAATCAAACGCTCGAACCTTATCGGTTAAATAAATAACCGTAGTAAATCCCGCGAAAAGCGATCGAACCCGGCGGAGAAATTCCCGACTTATCGAACGGGACAACCGCTCGTCGATCGCTCTGGCGATCGACGATTCTCGGTGATATCGGGACTATAGGCGGTTAATACCACCTCTCCTCGATTGTTGTACGCCCATCCCCGCGCCGGGAGGACGGGGTTTTCGGTTTTCGTTTCTTTACTGCCGCGGTCGATAGTGGGGGTTTCTGGCGATCGAGGGTTGGCCGGAGTGGGAACCGGTTCGATCAAATTCCCCCCGATCGCGGGAGAATCGAGGTCATCCGCAGGACCGGTGGGAACCCCTCCCCGACCGATTAGGGTTAATTCGCTTCGCGTGCCTTTTTTGCAGGAGTTTTGGGCGATGAGCGTATCGGGATCGACCACGGTGGTCGGGAATTCGATCGCCCCCTGGTCGGGATCGAGTTCCGGGGTGTCGAGGGTGATCGCGCCGTCGAGGGTCGGTTGTAGTAACGAGAAGGCGGTGATGTCGTTATCGGGGGTCAGTTCCTGGCGAACTGCCGTTCCGAAAATGCCGAGTGCGGAGATCTCGATCGCCCCCCCGCGTCCCCCGAAGGCGTTGGCGGTGATGTCGCTGTTCGCGTCGGGGAAAGCCACGAGAAAACCGGTATCGATGGTGATATTGCCGCCGTTCCCCGTACCGCCCGCCGTGGTGCTAATGGTGCTATTGTCCCGCAGTAACAGGAGATCTCGCGCGGTGAGAGTGATATTCCCCCCTTCCCCGGATTGACTGGTCGCGGTGAGGCCGGCCCGGTTATCGAGGGTTAAGACATTCGAGAGGATTTGCAGATCGCCCGCGTCGCCGGTTCCCAGACTACCGACATTGATTTCGGCGGAATTTTGCAGGGTCACTCGCGGGGATTGTAAGAAGATCGAACCGCCAAGACCGGAAGATTTCTCCCCGGTACCGGCGAAAATACCGCTATTCGCCCCGAGATTGGGGATATTCTTGGAGCCGAACCGAGCGACCCGATCGCTCAACCCGAGATCCCGACCCGATAGCAGGATACTGTCGCTCGCGTCGATCGAGAGATTCCCGGCTTCCCCGCCGGCCGAGGTCGAGGAAATGATCTGCCCGCCATCGATCAGCGAGAGAGTCCGGGTAGCGATCGAGATATTCCCCCCGCGTTCGCTACTAGCGGTCGCCGCGCTGATCACCGCCCCGTCACTCACCCGCAGGCGATCGGTACGGATGGTAAGATTTCCCCCCGGCGCGGTCGCTCCCGTTTCAGAACCAACCAAAATCACGCTCGATTTCCCATCACGGGCCGAGAACCCGGAAACCTCGATCGAGGTAGCATCGATCGTGACATTCCCCCCCCGACCGCCTCCCCCGGTAGAGGCGGAGATCTCCGACCCTTCGAGAACCCGTAAGTCCCGCGCCCGTATTTGTATATTTCCCGATCCGCCTGTCCCGTAAGAAATGGTCGTGATAAAACCCCTCCCGGGCATCTCGATCGATTCGGTAGCCGAGATGGAAATATTCCCCCCTTGCCCCGAAGAAACTTCCTCGGCCTGGGTGCTGATAGCCGCCCTATCGGCCAGTTTTAGATTTCGGGCCGATATTTCGATGTTTCCCGCCCCGCCAGACGAGAGAGCTTGATTGGCGATGGCGCTTTGCTGGCTGGTATTCGCTCGCCCGCTCATACTGAGAGTGTCCGAGGCTCTGACAGTAATTGTCCCCCCGGCTTTTGTCCCGAAATTCGCGGCAATAGCTTGAGCGCCGTCTCGAAACGAGACATTTTTGCCTTGGATTTGAATCGCTCCACTGCCAGCGTCCGAACCACCGTTCGCGTTGATAACCGCGTCCCGCGTTAGCTCGATATCCGCGAACGAACCGACGTTTTCATACCCGAGTTGCCATCCCCGCGGGATCGATTGTAGACTCACCCGCCCGTTCGGCCCGACCCCTCCGAGTTCGAGCCGCCCCCCGACCCCAGCCAGAGAACCCGCCAACAGGACTGATTCCGGTTCGATCGTTACCTCCCCTCCCGCGAGCGCCAGGGTACGTCCCGCCCCCACGGCTAATCTAGAAGATGCCGCGCGGATCGCGCCGGGGGTAGCGCGATACTGTAGACCGATCGGTATATTCACGCTTAACAAAGCGGGATTCCCCGGATTCCCGGCGCTAAATTCGCTTCCTCCATCAAAGAGGATACTATCGGCGGTAGACGCGAGGAAGGAACCGCCGATAGCGAGCCTAGCGTTCTGGCCGAACACGATCCCGTTAGGATTGATAAAAAATAAATCCGCTTTGCCGATCTGCCCGGTGATGCGGTCCCAAACTCCCAGCGTTCCGAGAATCGTCGAGGGATTATTCCCCGTAACCCGGCTAAAAATACGGGTAACTCCCTCGGGATTGGCAAAGTAAACTTTTCGATCGAGTTCGATATTAAATTCTTGAAAACTATGAAATAAGTTATTTCCCCGACGCGCTCCCCCGACGATTAAATCTCCAGGGCTATTGTTATCGCTTTCTCCTGGAAGAAGAATACGGGAAGATTCATTTCCTAATGTTGTATCGGATCGAACCTGCGCCAAGGTTAGACAAGAATTTGTCAAATTCGCTATCGTCAAGGCACTTACAGAAAACAATATTTTAATTGATTTTTTTTGTTTTTTACAAGACATAATTTCTTATTTTTTAGGATAATAAAGAGTTCTTGTTTTCTAAAAAACTTTCTTTGAAAAAATTTAGATGTTTAACAGTGTTTAACAGTCAATTTATGTCTTTTAAAACCGATAAACTACTGATCGCAATATAAGTACAGTCAAGCTCTATTGTGCCATATCGCCCCTTGTTTTCAAAGGGGCGGTACAGGATTTGATCGTCTCGCCTATTCCCCAGAATTAATCTTTAATCTCCTCTGTACATATTACCCTACATACGTCCCCCTGGCAAACAATGTAACACACGTATGGCTTGTCCATGGCTCCCGAGCTTTTAGGCTTGAACTCCAGGGTGATGTCTCCTTGATAATTAGCGAGTTCCGCTATTTGGGAAATAACTTGGTTCATTCGGTTAATCGTATCCTTAAATTCTTCTGAAGGCATATCCCGATATTCTCCGTAAATGATTGGACGATGGTTTTCGGCTAGTACGGCCCTTGTTCGCTACTACATTTCTAGGTAGTGAAAAGATAGCCATTCGGAACAATCTGAATTTTACAGATAGCGAAAAGTGGGGTGCTTAGAACGCTCTCACTTTGAAAACTCTTATCTAGAAAGAGTTTCAACGATTGATTGTCCTAATCATCTTTACCTTTGCTATATGACTTCTGTAGAAAAGGTTAGCACATTTTTAGGCGATCGCCGATCGCCTTACAGAATTTCTACAGAATCCGCCCCCCGCTAGAAAAAGCGGTAGTTAATCGAGAAGAAAATATTCTGCTGGGTGATCGCTCCCCCGTTAGGAGATCTAAGCTCGAAGAGGGGAATCCCCCAATCGAAACGGGCGGAGAAATTATTCCCCATCCGATATTGCAGTCCCAAACCTACAGCCAGTAGGGTATTGGTATCGGGAGTGGGAATCGGATTACCCGACGCGTTCCAACCGACCCCGAAATCGACAAAAGGAACCAATTGTAAAACACCTTTATCCTTATCCAAACGGAGGATCGGCAAACGCGTCTCCACCGAGGCGAAAAACGCGTTATCGGTGAGGAGCGCGTAGGGGGAATAACCCCGGACACTATACAGTCCCCCTAAACCGTATTGTTCCAGGGAAAGGAGCGGTCGATCGGCTAACTGGAGATCGAAACGGAACACGAATAGCGTATCGGGGGCCAACTGTCGCGCGTACTGTCCCTGAGCCAGCCAGGTGAAAAACTGACTATCGGGGGCCTTTTCGTTAATCGTGGCGTTGAAGAGATCTACACCGATGCTGAACTGCGATCGCAGGGCGAGAACATCCTGCTGTCCCCGCTCCGTCCATTCCTGAATCAAGCGCAGGGCCGAAACCCCGGTACGCCCCCGATCGCTCGCCCCCGGAGATAGGGGAAACCCTTCTCCCAGTAACCGGTTATAGCTCTCCTCGTTGGTTAGGGTCGCGCCTAAAGCTACCTCCCGCGTCGGGGACTGTAGGATCGGTTGGCGGATATTGACCTCGTAATAATCCGCGTCCCCCTCGATATCGAGTCGATCGAACGGTTCCTCGATCACCTTGGTAAAATTCCATTGGGCCGACAGGGAAATCGTGCCGTTATAGGGGTTGATCGGCACGGTGTAGCCCGCGGAAACGGCGTTACTACCGTCGGTATTGGCGTAGCGAATATTCAATCGATCGCCCAATCCCGTCACATTCCCCTGATTAAGCTCGATTCCCCGCTCGAAATTGCCGATACTCGACACCCGGTTATTATCGGCGAAAGCTTCTAGATAGAACGTGTCCGCTTCCTTCACCCGAACCGTCAGAATACTCGATTCCGGGCTGGTTCCCGCCGATAACTCCGCCGATATGGTCTCGATCAGGGGATCGAGTTGGAGTAATTGTAGGGCTTCGAGTAACCGATCCCGATCGAGCGGTCGGGTGGTGGCCAGCGCCAGACGACTCCGCACGTAGCCCGGATTCAGCCGTCCATCCACCGTTACCGCGATTTCCTCGACCCCTCCCTCGATCACGCGGATTTTCACGACCGCGCCCTGTCTCCGAAAGGTTTGTCCCGCGGGAATGACCGCGCCGGAATTGATATAGCCCGCGTCGGTGTACAGTTTGGTAACGGCGGCCTCGGCTTGAAGCAGTTCGGAGAAAGCGATCGGACGGCCGGTAAACGGCGCGGTCACTTCCTGTAATTGCCGGTTACTGAACGCGGTATTGCCCTCGAACTCGAAGCGAGTCACCGTGATACTCCCCGGTACGTCCGGTGTTTCCGGCGCGGGAAACGACGGGGAAGGCAATTCTAAGGGCGCTTCCGGGGCCGGTCGCGGCAGGGGAACCGGTTCCGGAGTCTGGGGGGGTAACGGGAAACGGGGAACGATTCCGGGGCGAACCTGCGCCGAGATCTTCCCCCCGCAGAGGGATAAACACATCTCGATCGCTAACAAAAGCTTTACGGAGCGGGCGATACACCTACTGTCAACCAACGATCTTCTAGACATCCCTCACCTGACTTTTCCTGTTTTTTTCCCTAAATCATACCCCCATTCTCGGAATTTTCCAGCCCCGTTCGTTACTGAAAATACTCGATGGGAAGAAAAGAAACGCGGAATGTTAACTTTCCTCGCGTCGGGAGGGAACGGTATCGATCGCTACATCGCGATTTTTTTCCCCGACCGTAAGCTAAGGATCGTCGGCCCGTTGGCTCGGGAGATGGGGAGATGGGGAAATGGGGAAAGGGAGACGAATGAACCCCGAATCCGAATTCCTAGACGGAATTTCGAGTTACAGTAGGGGGGAACGGGGGGAATTCAATTCGTACCGCATGAGATCAATGATCATTCGCGAGGCAAAAGAAGCCGATTTACCGTCCATTGTCGAGATTTATAACGCCGCCGTCCCCACGAGACAGGCAACCGCCGATCTCAAGCCGATTTCTGTCGATAGTCGCCGAGAATGGTTCAAACAGCACGATCCAGAACAGTACCCGATCTGGGTGGTGGCGATCGAGGGAAGGGTGGTCGGTTGGTTGAGTTTGCAGATGTTCTACGGTCGCGCGGCCTATCGGAAAACCGCGGAAGTGAGTTTATATATCGCCCCCGACTATCAAGCGCGCGGCCTCGGCAAGCTGTTGGTGGAACACGCGATCGATCGCTGTCCGAAACTTCAGATTACCACCTTGATCTGTATCATTTTCGCCCACAATCAACCGAGTATCCGATTATTCGAGAAATTCGGCTTCCAGAAATGGGGCTATCTTCCCCGGATCGCCGAATTAGACGAAATTCAAGCCGACGTAGCGATTTTAGGCAAACATTTGTAGGTAGGAGTCAGGAGTCAGGAGGCAGGAGTTAGGAAGTGCGGGTAAAGGGTAAAGGTGAAGGGATGAAAAGTAGCCTTTTCCCTTTCCCCTTTTCCCGCAAAACTCCCCCATTTCCCGATCTCCCCACTCTCTCAACTATCTAAAAACTCCTCCTCGATCGAACCGTCCTCGCGAACCCAGGCCAGACCGCGGATTCCCCGATCGCGCGCCCGGTCGCGGATCTCGTCGGGGGAACCTCCCCCCAGATCGATC
Source organism: Pannus brasiliensis CCIBt3594 (assembly GCF_036688125.1). Taxonomy (NCBI): domain Bacteria; kingdom Bacillati; phylum Cyanobacteriota; class Cyanophyceae; order Chroococcales; family Microcystaceae; genus Pannus; species Pannus brasiliensis. Next base: position 86,672 of record NZ_JBAFSM010000011.1, read on the forward strand.
GCCACGCGGGAATTCGTTTCCCGATCCCGGAAAATTTGCGCCTTGACAAAAACAGCGTTTCGTGCTAGTTCCGTCACGGGGATCACCAACCAATCGATCGCCGGGGCTTGTTCGGGTAAAGTGGTTCCCGAGAGTAAACTCTCGTGGAGATCTTCGATATTGAGCGAGAAACCGATACCGGGGGCGGATTCTCCCCGCGGGTGGTACACGCCGAGCAATCGATCGTAGCGTCCTCCCTGCCCTAAAACCCGCGGTCGTCCGTCTCCAGAACTGACGGCTTTAAAAACGATTCCCGTGTAGTAATCGAACGTCTGCACGAGACTGAGATCGAGAACGAGGGGAAAGGGTCGGGAACGGGATTTTTCCAGCAGTTCCATCAGGGATTCGAGGTTAGCGATCGCCGTTCGATCGCTCTCTTCGCGGGCTAGGGGGGCGACTTTCGCGAGAACTTCCGCCGGTTTCCCGCGCAGGTGAAACAGTAGTAATGCTCGCTGTCGGAGTTCCTCGTCGGGATAGGGGAGGTTTTCTAGCGTGACCCGATCGAGTAGGGCTAGACAATGACGGACCCGCTCTCGAAGCGGTTCGGGAAAAGGAGATAACAGCGAGCGCGTCAATCCCGCCTCGCCGAGAATCATCTGCCAATTTTCCAGACCGAGAGTATCGAAACAATCCGCCAGTAGGAGTAAAATCTCGGCATCGGCTAATAAACCGCCCGCGAAGAGTAATTCTACCCCCGCCTGGTAAAATTCCATCGGACGGCCGTGATAACCGGCGGGAGGACGGCGGAACACGTTGGCGCGATAACAGATCCGTTGGGGGTAGGATCGATCGCTCATCCGGGTAACGGCCGCGCGGGCGATCGAGGCGGTTAACTCCGGCCGCAGTCCGAGCGCCCCGGAGCCGGTATTCTGGAGTTGGATCACGGTCGCGGGATCGATCGTTCCCCCGGCGACTAGCGTATCCAACCATTCGATCGTCGGGGAAACCACGCGCTGATAGCCCCAACCTTGAAACACCTGTTGCAAGCGATCGTTAATCCAGCCTTTTTGCGTGACTTCGAGCGGTAATAAGTCCCTGGCGCCCGCCGGGGGTTGATGGATCATAAAGGTTCCGTCCTGAAAATCGGTCGATTCGGCGCGCGTGTCGGTCGGCCCGATCGAGCGAGTCCCGCTTTTCGGGGAATTCTCTCGCCTCCGGCCGCGCCACTTTCGCCCCGGACACTTTTTAACTTTATAATCAAACGACCCTCTAGAGATCCGTCCCCCGATCGAGCGTTAACAACAGGGTGTAGGGTGTAGGGTGTAGGGTGTAGGAGGTAAGGAAGACAGTAGACCTCGAAGCGCGATTCGTTTTCGAGGGGCTAAAAACTTCAAAAATCAAGATCGTACAAGATAAATAGAATTTTTCTAAACTTTTACCATAAAATTCCTTTATTCTTCCACCTGACTCCCGATTCCCGAGCCGAACGACAATTTTTGAATTTCACGCGGATGTCTATGATAAATGTACCCGATCGCTCCCCGCTCGATAACGTGCGGATTATCCTCGTCGAACCCGCGGGGCCGTTGAACGTGGGGTCGGTGGCGCGGGTAATGCGGAATATGGGCTTAAAAACACTGATTATCGTGAACCCGCAGTGCGATCCGCTTTCGGACGATGCCAGAAAAATGGCCGTTCACGGGATCGAGGTTTTAGAAAATCACCGGCGGGTAGAAAGCCTCGCGGACGCGTTGGAGGGATGCCATCGAGCGATCGCCACCACCTCGAAACCGCGCCACCTGAACACCCCCTTAGAAACGCCCCGCGTCGCGCTTCCCTGGCTGATCGATCGAACCCTACAGACCGCCCTGATTTTCGGGCCGGAAGATCGCGGCCTCAGTAACGCCGAACTGAACCACGCGCAACGCTTCGTCGGCATTCCCGCGAACCCGGAATATCCCTCCCTCAATCTCGCCCAATCCGTCGCCGTCTGCTGTTACGAACTCTATCAGAGCGTCGCGACAGAAACCCTAGAAACCGCGCCCGAAATCGATCCGCCCGCCCCCATAGACCAACTAGAGGGGTACTTTCGCCATTTAGAAAGCGTTTTGCTGAAAATCGGCTATCTTTACCCCCATACCGCCACCGCGAGAATGGAAAAATTCCGTCACTTCTACCATCGCGCCCGGCCCACCCGCGAGGAGTTAGCTCTCCTGCGGGGTATCATCGGGCATATCGAGAGTATCTGGCAACTTTTTCCGCCCCCGGAGAGTCTCAAGGGCAGGAAAAAAACACCACCGAACGATCGATAGTACATTTTGCTCTATCCGAGGATAGCCGTGACCCGTACCGTCCCCCCCCGCACCCCGAAAGCCCGCCGCGACCGTAAACCCGCCAACGCGGTCGTCCCGACCGATCCCAAACGCCGTCCGCAACGAAAACAGCGTAAACCGAACCCGATCGCCACATCTTTCCTTCTTTTACTCCGTTTCGCGATTTTAGGGGTCGGTTTCGGAGCGATCGCCGGAACCCTCTTAACCGTGATCGATCCCGACAAAATCCCCTTCCCCAAATTCCAGTCCGCCGTCACCCCCGCGACCCCGCTACCGGTGGCGGGACGACCCGTGGCGGAACGACCGGCCGCCCCGCGACCGGCGACCCTCGCTTTCCAACAGGAGCAAGCCGCCCTGACGAAGAAATTGCAAGATCTAACGGCGAAATCTCCTAAATTACAGGCCGCCGCTTTATTTATCGACCTCGATAACGGTTCTTATTCCAGTTTACAGGGCGATTCTCTCTACCCCGCCGCCAGTACCATTAAAGTCCCGGTTCTCGTCGCCTTTTTCGAGGACGTGGACGCGGGCAAAATCCATCTCGATGAACCCCTCGTCGCTTCTAAGGATGTTTTGGCGAGCGGTTCGGGCGATATGCAGTATTTAGGGGAAAACAAGACCTACACCGCCCTGGAAACCGCCACCAAGATGATTATTATCAGCGACAATACCGCCACGAATATGCTGATCAAGCGTCTGGGAGGCAAGGAAGTTCTCAATCAACGTTTTAAAGCGTGGGGATTAACCCACACCGCCATCAATAACGCTCTACCCGATTTAGAGGGTACGAATACCACCTCCCCGAAAGATCTGGTGACGATTTTAGGCCGCGTGAGTCAGGGGGAATTGATTAGCTTGAAATCGCGCGATCGGATGTTGAGCATCATGCGAGAAACGCGGACACGGACTCTCTTACCTCCGGGGCTAGAGAAAGGCGCGGAAATCGCCCATAAAACCGGGGATATCGGTACGGTATTGGGAGACGCGGGGATTATCGATATGCCCAACGGGAAACGCTATCTCGGCGCGGTCATGGTGAAGCGTCCCCATAACGATCCGGCCGCGCGTACCCTGATCCAACAGATATCCCGTACCGCCTACCAACATTTCAAATCGTATCAAACCAAACCCGCCCCCCCGAAACCGAATCCCCCCGCGGCGAAAACCCAACCCAGCCCGACTCCTAGCCCCCAGAAAAGCCCGGAAAGAAAACCGTAAAACCGTAGGGTGGATTAGCGAAGCGTAATCCACCTGACCGAAGCGTAATCCACCTGACTGGGCGATCGCCGGCGCGACCCTTTTTCAAGCGCTCTTGACAACGATCGGAATCCGTTCGATTCGGGATTCGGATACCTCGATCGTATCCCGATCGATTAGCCCCTCTAAACTGTAGCCATTTTCACCGTCGGGGGACATCGGATAAGATTCGACGATCGTACCGATCGCGCCTTTTCTCAAGCCGTATTCCGGAATATCTTCGGTCAAAGCCACTCTCGTAAATACAGGAAATTTCATCTTTTCCTCCTAATCGGGAAACAACGTCAGACGAGGCAGGAGGCAGGAATCGGGAGGCTAGTATTTCCCCCGACCCCGAGACTCCCCGGCTCTCTTCTCGGGCCATCGGTACGGTTATCCACATCGGGAAGTCGGGCGATCGCTCCCGTCTCGATCGCCCCGCGGCGGTAGACAATAAGAGAGTCAGAATAGCCAAGCTCTCAATCTAAGCGTATGACGGTACTGGAAAAAGGCAACATCACGATTCATACCGAGAATATCTTCCCGATCATCAAAAAATCGCTCTACACCGACCACGAGATCTTTCTGCGGGAACTGATCTCCAATAGCGTCGATGCCATCTCCAAGCTGAAAATGGCCTCCCTCGCGGGGGAAGTGTCGGGGGAAGTCCCGGAACCGGAAATCACGATCGAGATCGACAAGGACAAACGTACCCTATCGATCGCCGACAACGGCATCGGTATGACGGTCGAGGAAGTCAAAAAATACATCAACCAAGTGGCCTTTTCTAGTGCCGAAGAATTCATCACCAAATATCAAAAAACCGCCAACGACCTGATCGGTCACTTCGGACTCGGTTTCTACTCCGCGTTCATGGTGGCCAAAAAAGTCGATATCGATACCCTCTCTTACAAAGAAGGAGCGACCCCCGTACATTGGTCGTGCGACGGTTCCCCGGAATTTGAACTCACCGACTCCTCTCGAACCGGCATCGGTACCACCGTCACCCTCACTCTCCAGGACGAGGAAGGGGAATATCTCGAAGAAGCGCGAATCCGGCAATTAGTCAAGACCTATTCCGATTTCATGACCGTCCCCATCAAACTCAACGGGGAAGTCATCAACAAACAGCGCGCCCTCTGGAAAGAATCGCCGCAAAACCTCACCAAAGAGGATTATCTAGAGTTTTACCGTTATCTGTACCCGTTTCAAGAAGAACCTCTGTTATGGGTACATTTAAATACCGATTATCCTTTTTTACTGAACGGGATACTCTACTTCCCGAAACTGCGTCCCGATGTGGACGTGTCTAAGGGGTCGATTAAACTATTCTGTAATCAGGTTTTCGTCAGCGATCACTGCGAGGAAATTATTCCCGATTTCCTGATGCCCTTGCGCGGGGTGATCGACAGTCCGGATATTCCCCTGAACGTGTCCCGGAGCGCGCTGACCAACGATCGCACGGTACGCCGCATCGCCGATTTTATCGCCAAAAAGATCGCCGATCGCTTGAAATCTCTCTACAACGAGGACGCGAAAGAATACATCCGTTGTTGGGAGGACGTGGGAACGTTCGTCAAATTCGGTTCCCTCAAAGAGGATAAATTCAAACAACAGGTAGAGGATATTTTAATCTACCGTACCACCTACAAACCCCAAGCGGACGCGCCGAACGTGGAGGTACAAACCGAGGGTGATGAAGTGTGGCAAGAGGTGGGAAGCGCGAAAACTCCCCTAGAGGCGATCGAACAGGAAGGCTACACCACTCTAAAAGCCTATCTGGAGCGCAATAAAGAACGCCACGAGAACCGCGTTTTCTACTGCACCGATCCCAACACCCAAGCGACCTACGTTAGCCTCTACAAAAATCAGGGGTTAGAAGTTCTCTTCTTCGATTCCTTTATCGACACGAATTACTTTATTCCCTTCCTCGAACGGGAATATTCCGACGTGAAATTCACCCGCGTCGATTCGGAACTGGATCGAACCCTACTCGAACAGGATAAACCCACCGAGATCGTCGATCCGACCACCAATAAAACCAAGAGCGAATTAATCAAAGAGATCTTTGAAAAAGCGCTCGACAATCCGAAGATTAACATCAAAACCGAGGCGCTGAAATCCGACGATCCGCAAGGGACTCCCCCCGCGATGGTATTGCTCCCGGAAGCCGCTCGACGGATGCAGGAAATGCTGGCGATGATGCAACAGCAAACGGTCGGTTTCCCCGAGGAACATATTTTGATGATCAATACCGGTCATCCCTTAGTCCAGCAGATCGCGCAGATCTCTCAGGGAAGTATCGTCACCGGTAGCGGGGAATCTCCCTCGTCGGAACTGGCGAAAATGCTCTGTCGGCACGTCTACGATCTGGCACTGATCGCGCGGAAAGGATTCGACGCGGAGGGGATGAAATCGTTCGTCGAGCGATCGAACCGCGTCTTAACGAAATTGACGGAAAAAATCTAATCCGTTTACCGCTTTGGCTGTTTCGATAAGGAATAGGATGTGTGAAGAACGCGTCCTATTTTTTTTGGCGGGGCGCTCTATTTGAACGAGATTTCTAGGGAAGAGCTAGAAAATCTCACTTCGAGTTAACCGGAACGCGAGGATCTCGATTCCGATCGATCCCGAACCGAGGTTAAATAGTAGGGGCGCTTCGACCGAAGCCCCCCTACTCGCGCGTTAAACGCTGAACGCTGACAGCTACAAGCTTCCTTTCTCTCCCCGAAAAAGACTGTTTTCTAGAGGGAACTCGCGTCGAGGCTTTGGGCTTCTCCGGGGGTGAGGGGGAGATGGAGGCCGCATTCTTGTTTTAAGCCCTTGAAACGGGTGTCGCGCTCGTTGGTATCGTCCGCGGTTAACGGACGACTGGAATGCCAATCGCCGACGGAAACGTAACCGAGGTCGAAATAGGGATGGTAGGGGAGATCGTGCGCGGTGAGGTACTCGTATATGGTTTTGGCGTTCCAGTCAAGTATCGGTAATACTTTGTAACGATCGCCCTGTCGATCGAGCGGGCGTAAATTCTTGCGGTGGTCGGTTTGGTCGCGACGTAATCCGGCTAACCAGGCGGTGGCGTTTAACTCCCGGAGCGCGCGTTGCATGGGTTCCACCTTGCGGATCTTATCGTAGCGATCGAGCGATTCCACGTCATCCTGCGCCCAGAGTCTGCCGTAGAGGGCTTCCATCCGCGCGGGACTGAGGGACGATTGATAGACTTTCAGGTTTAAATCGAGACGTTCGGTTAATTCTTGGGCGAATTGATAGGTTTCCGCGGGGAGATATCCCGTATCGACCCAAATCACCGGTATATCGGGAATAACGCGGGTGACGAGGTGTAACATGACCGCCGCTTGAATGCCGAAACTGGTACTCATCACCAATCCCTCGCCGAAGGTTCCCGCGGCCCAGTGAATAATCTCCTCGGAACTGGCGGATTGAAGATGCCGGTTTTCCGCTTCGAGATCGAGGTCTAGGAAGGCGCGGAAATGTTTTTCGGAAACCGGAACGGGAGGATTTTCTAGGGTGCTTCGGTGGGAGTTCATCGGGCTTAAAGGGGGCATTCTGGCTATCGTTACGGATCGGGAGAATGATACGAGAACCGGCGATCGATGGGGTCACGATTCGCGCGCGAACTCTCATTATAGGGCGATCGGTTACTCTCCCGCTATGGTATCGTCCCGTCGCTTTTTCCCCACGATAGGCGGTATCGGGCGATCGAAACCGCGAGAAAAGTTACGGATTCCCGCTCGAACGTCAAGCTTTATTTTAAATTTAGAAACTTGTCCAACGCGTTGACCATCTCCGGCGGCCACCGGCGAACACTTTTCACCCAGTCGAGATCCTGATAGCGATTATCCATCCCCACGGCGGCCACCCAATTACTCTCGGCTTCCCCCTGTTGTCCCCGCGTCCATAACACGGCGGTTAAGGCCGCTCTCATGTCGGGAAACATGGGATATTTTCGGGCGATATTCCGCATTTTTTGCAAGGCTTCTTCTTTTTGTCCCAACTCGTACAGGGAAAGCGCCACGTTCGCCCGCGCCCAGGCGAAATCGGGGGCGAGTTCCACCGCTTTGGTATAATCCGCGAGGGCGGCTTCCCAATCGCCGAGACCGCCTTCGGCGTTGGCCCGGTTATTATAGGCCATCGCGTCGCCGGGATCGAGTTCGAGAACTTTATTGTAGTCGGCGATCGCCTCTTGATATTTTCCCTGTCCCTCGAAGGCGGTTCCCCGGTTCAGGTAGGGATCGGTCGCGTTCGGCGCGAGTTCGATCGCCCGGTTGAAATCCCCGATGGCGGCCTCGAAATGACTCTGGCTGACGCGCGCGTTACCCCGATTACTCCAGACGGCGGGATTGGTGGGAAATTGTTCGATTAATCGCGTCCAGTAACTTTCCGCGGTCGCGTAGTCGCCTTTTTTCGTGGCTTCTAACGCTTTCACGGCGATCGCTTCCCCCTGTTGTAGTTGTTCCTCGGTAAAGGTGGGGGTGTCCGCGCGGACGGGGACGGGCAGGGCTAAAAATACCAGTAAACTCAATACGCAAGCGATAATCCAACGCATAACCCGTTCGTTTTTTCGATTTTATTATTCCTTACTGTACTGTTTTTATCGGTTGTCGTGTGGGGAAGAGAACGGTCTAAAAGCTCGATAATTCGCATTTGTCGCCAGAAAAGACTTATTTACTACCCGAATCTTGAAGATAGGCGCGATAGCCGATTTTCTCTAGGGTTGACTGTTTTTCTAAAACGGACTCGGTAAGCGATCGACGGTAGGCGATGACTTTTTCCAACAGATCCGGATTACCGGCCGCGAGAATCTGTACGGCGAGAAGTCCGGCGTTTTTGGCGTTACCGATCGCCACCGTAGCGACGGGAATTCCCGCGGGCATCTGGACGATCGAGTAAAGGGAATCGACTCCCTGTAGGGTTCGGGTAAGGACGGGAACCCCGATGACGGGTAACGGGGTGAGGGAGGCTACCATCCCCGGCAGATGGGCCGCGCCCCCCGCGCCGGCGATAATCACCTGAATCCCTCTCTCGTGGGCGGTTTTGGCGTACTCGAACATTCGATCGGGGGTTCGATGCGCGGAGACGATCGCGACCTCGTGGGAAATCTGGAAATCTTCGAGGACGGCGATCGCGTCTTTCATCGTCGGCAGATCGGAATCACTGCCCATTATTACCCCGACTCGCGGGGAATCATTCATATTCATCATCGGGCCTCTTCGTAAAATTCAAAATTTATCGCGTAGGGTGGGAGGCAGGAGTCAGGAGTCAGGAGGCAGGAGGCAGGAGGCAGGAGGCAGGAGGCAGGAGGCGATAATACTGTAATTCCATCTCCCCATCTCCCTATCTCCCTATCTACCCATCTTCCTAACATTGAATCGAGGGCAGATAAGCCCCGGAAGGCGCGGTAAACTCACCGTAGGACATATACGAGAGAACCCGAGTCGTCCGGTGTCCGGCCGCTAACGCGCTTCGGTAAAGGTGCGGATTACTCAAGGGGCAGATACAGACCGCGAGTTCGCGGGGAACGTGACGACCGGAGTGGGCGATTAACGCGAGTAAATCCTCGTTGGTTTCCGCGCTGGCGTGTCCGAATAGGCTAGAGATAAGATAACCGACTATTCGCCCGTTTTTTTCCCGCGCGAAGCCTGGGATTCCCGCGACGAGGAGTTGTTTCGCGTCGTTCGATCGAGAGAATCCATAGGTTCGCGAACTCAGATCCTCGATCGCCCCGATATCCTCCCCGGTGAGTGGACGGATCGAGGGATCGTCATCTATCGCGGGAGTGATTTCTAATGACGCGGCGGAGTCCCGCCACGCGAAACCGACGGAGGTGTACAGGGAGAGAGAGGTGGTGTTTAAGGCTTCTTGGAATAAACGGATCTGGCGGATCTCGCGTTTTTTCGCCTCCTCGACGACCCATCGCATCAGCGCGCGACCGATGCCGCGGGACTGCACCTTCGGATCGACGGTAATCGGCCCGACACCGGCGACGAAATCGCTATGAAGTAGGAAATTCGAGCCGATCGCGCGGCCTTCGAGAGTAGCCATAACGCCCGTATAGTCGGGACGGGTGGCGACCATCGAGAGAATTCCCATCGCGGTCTCGACATCCGGGATACCGCGCTCGACAGCGTGGCGATCGTGCAGGGCCGCGAACGCGTCGTGACAGATCCGGGCGAGTTCGGGAATGCGATCGGGGTGCGGGGGGATAAGTTCGAGCGACATCGGGCGATCGGGTGTTTTTTTCGATGGTATCACGTCGATCGGCTCCTCACTTCGAGATAGGTTATAAACCTCGGACGGGCAAATCTCAATACTTGAACGATCGATCGCTCCCCGATTGTCCGTAGGGGAAGGACGCTCGTTCGGCTACCAACCCCAGGTGTTTGGCGGTCGAGCGATCGGGTTCGTAGACCCCGTTTTCCCACTCGCTGATCGTCTGCCGTCTGACTCCCATTTCCGCCGCGAATTCCGCTTGCGTTAAGCCCAGATGTTGCCGTAACGCTTTGATCGCCTCGTGATTCCAGATCACCTCTCCTTTTTCCCGTTGAATGTTGTAGGTGGTTGAAAATTTCCGAAAGGTGATCGTTTGATGTTCTAGATCGATCTCCCTCGCGTGATAACCCGCTAAGATCCAAGCCTGTGCCTGTAACGCGCCTTTCTCGCGATTACTCCACCACGCTTTACGGTTTCGGGCGGATTCGGGTAAGTTTCCCTCGATTCTCGCTTCGATCTCGTCAATGGTCAGGGTGATTTCCGATCGCCGGCTATCCCGAAGATACTCGTAAAGGGGGTAATATTTACTGCCCTGTTTCATGGTGAACCGAAGTAAAACGTGTCGGGGTCGGGAGCGGTGGCGTGACGCGGACGCTCTAGAAATCCATGTACTCCCAGTATGACGGGAAAGTGGCCCCGACGCTCGATCGGATCGGTCCCGAGCGCTCTCTCGTGTTTTTTATCAATTTTTTTCCGGGTTTAGAAGAAAGGTTAGGGATAAAAAATTTTTGTAAAATAAAATCCGGGAAACGGGTTACATTTAAAAATATTCGATCGTACAAAATAAGCCCCCGCGAAAAAGGGAGCCTCTTCTTGCCCCCCCGGAAAATTTTCCGTTCGATCGAACCCTCGTCCCGCTCCCATCAATAAATATCTTAGAAAATAAAGGGTTCATCGTCCGCGATCAAGCGAGAGAGCAGATCTTGAAATTTTGACAGGGAAGGGATCTCGATCGAGATCTGATGTAGGGTTTTTAGTACATCGGGATCTTCGATCGCGTTAATCCTCTCGATCGCGGAAATCGGCACATCGGCAAAACGAACGGCTAAAACCTCGATGACATCCTCGCGTCCTCGTTGGAGAAGACCCCGCTGATAACCGATACGCTCGAAACAGGCGATAAATGGCATAAAATCTCCATTCTCGAAGTGAAAGAAAGTTAAACGTTTCGGTTAGGGTCATCTATTAAAATTATGAACGCTAAGCGGACAAATGTCAATAAGCTCGCGCTCGATCCGAATCTTCACTCCGCTGTCCCCGTCCGTTGCCGGGAACGCTTCCCGACGCGGGAAAACTCCCGCTATGATCCCGAACGACGAGGGAGATCTCGATCTACGAGAGCGCGTCGAGATTCTTCATTTCCCGAGCGCGAGCTTGGTAAGGAAAACTCGGGTTCGCTAACCCGTTTTTTTGGCGGGAACTACCGATGCCGGGCGAGCGACAACCTATAGTAAATTATAAAAAAATTTTCCCCGATCGACCATGCTCACTCTGATTAACGCCCGCGTACCGAACTATCGCGACCTCCAACAGATCGATATCGATCGACGGGGGATTATCGATCGGATCGAATCCATGAACGCGCCGGTAATCGGCGAAAAAACGCTCGATATCGCCGGGGATTGGCTCTCGTTGGGAGGGGTGGATTTACAGATTAACGGGGGATTGGGGTTAGCGTTTCCGGATCTCGAAGAAACCGATCTCGATCGACTCGACGCGATTAGCGATTATCTCTGGTCGCGCGGGGTGGACGGTTATTTACCGACGCTGGTAACGACCTCGATCGAGAAATTCCGGAAAGCGTTATCGGTGATCGATCGCTTTCTCGATCGACAGAAACAGCAAAATAAAAACACCGCGAGAGTGTTGGGAGTGCATTTAGAGGGGCCGTTTCTCAACCCGCAAAAACGGGGAGCGCATCCCGCGGAATATATTTTATATCCTAGCGTGGAAGCGATCGAGGATATTTTCGAGGAATATTTACCCCTCATTAAAATTGTCACGCTCGCGCCCGAATTGGATATGAACGGGGAAGTGGTTCGCTATTTGAGCGATCGGGGAATTATCGTTAGTTTAGGACATTCCGAAGCCAGCGATATTCAAGCGAAAAAAGCCTTTGAAAACGGCGCGAGAATGGTCACTCACGCGTTTAACGCGATGCCTTCCTTACACCACCGCAAACCGGGATTATTAACCGAAGCGATCTTACATCCCCGTGTCTATTGTGGACTGATCGCCGACGGGAAACACGTTAACCCGAATATGATTCAATTATTATTACGGGCGAGCGATTATGAAAAGGGAATTTTTCTCGTCAGTGACGCGTTAGCCCCGATCGGTTTAGAAGATGGTTTGTATCCGTGGGACGATCGACAGATTCAAGTCGTTCACGGAACCGCGAAATTATTAAACGGAACGTTAGCGGGAACGACGTTACCGTTATTGCAAGGAGTGGTGAATCTGGTCAAATGGGACGTTTGTGATGTGCCGAGAGCGATTCTTCTAGCCACGGAAGCGCCGCGAAAAGCGATCGGGATTCCCGGCTTATCGGTGGGACAACCCGCGACATTATTACGTTGGAACGATGACGATGGATTACGCTGGGAGAGGATCGATCTCGCTGACCATCTCGGTTTCTAACTGTTGGATCAGGGTATCGAGATCGATCGATAGATCCTCGAAACAATCGCGGGGAGATCGATCGGGTTTATAGTAAATTAATTTAACCTGTCCGTGTCCGATCGCCACGATCGCCACCTCGTCCTCGCGGGAATAGCGATCGACGATACCGAGAATTTCTTGAATCTGGCGATCGACCCGACGATTTAACTTCTCCAGAGCCTCGCGAGAACAACGGATAAAATGGGGACTCGGTTTCAGATCGATGCCCAATATATCTTTACTATCCTCTCCCCATTCTTGCAATAATCCCCACAGTAACCCCGCTAATTTTTCCCGATTGTCCTCGACAAAGCGATCGACCTGATAGCGCCAAAGATTCGCTTGATCATCGGGGATAGACTGACCGAATTTCATCATAATTACTTCCGATACTCGTCGCCACAATCGCCGATCGCTTGAAATAAATCGCGGGATTTATCCAGAACCGAGTTAATTTTTTGATGGTCTTCCGGGGAGAGTTGAAAATCGAAGACTTTTTTATTTTCCGCGATATGTTCCGAGACCCCGAGACGCGTGCCGACGATCGCCCCGGCCACCATCGGCTGTTCGAGAACGTAACGAACCGCCACGTTCGGCATAGAAACATGATAGCGATCGGCGATCGGTTTGAGAACCCCTAACAATTGTTGGAAGAGTTTCCATCCCCCCCACGCGTCGATCATGTTCTTGTATTTGCGGAGACTGGCCGTATTTAAACTCACGAATCCGGGTTCGGGATGATTGAGATATTTGGCGCTAAATAAGCCCCCGGTAACGGTTCCGTAGGCGAGGAGATAGATATTATGTTCCTTGCAGAAATCGACCATCTTCACGAGGGGACGACGATCGATCAACGAGAACTGTACCTGATTGGAGACGATTTTAACGCCCGCGCCGGTGATAATTTTCAGGTGTTCGGTGTCGAAATTGGTCAGGGCGAGGTGTTTGATCTTGCCTTTCCCTTGGAGTTCCGCGAGAAAATACAGCGCGTCGAGGTAGTTTTTATCGCGATAGTCCCACCAGTGGAATTGCAGGAGATCGAGACTGTCCACGTCCATCCGGCGCAGGGAGATATCGATATTTTTCTCGACGATATCGAGGGTCATTTTTCCCGGACGGGGAACCCATTTCGTAAAAGCTTGCAGGTTCTGTAACGCCTCCGTACCCCGTCGCGCCACCAACTCGCGACGGAACTCGCCGATAAAATCCTCCGCGGGACCGTAGTGATCGGCGAGATCCCAGGTGGTGAAACCCGCGTCCGTGTAAGCGAACATACTCTCGATCGCTTTTTTCGGGGCGATCGGCCCGTGGGCGCCGGATACTTGCCACATCCCGTTGAGGACGCGGCAGATATTCAGATCGGGGGTGAACTGGAATCGATCGATCGCGGACATCGGTATAACAACGGTTTCTTTCCTACTCGTGCATTGTAGCGTGGATAGTCCGGTCTCCGGTCGCGTCTTGTCGGCGAGATCTGTGACATCAAGTTAATTCTCGCCGGGACTCCCCGCGTTTTTGTAAAGATGGGCTTACCATGAAGGGAGGGAAAAGCGATCGAACGCGGACGCGAGAAGATTTCCCGCCGGCCCTCTTGACCGGATTCCCGCTCTCCCGGATGAACGATGTCTAGCGATTGTAGGGTGTTATTAATAGAAGACGAGCTTGAGAGAGTGAAATTACTGCGAGAATTACTCTTATCGGCTTCTTCTTGCTCTGTAGCGAAGGATTTATCGTTCCAGGTCTCGCCCGCGAGCGATATTCGCGAAGCGGTGGAGAAATTAGCGACCGAAAAAATCGATCTCATCCTCCTAGGGTTAGAGATCTCCCCCCCCGACGGATTGAACCCGTTGGTTCGGTTACGGGAACTCGCACGGGAGATCCCGATCGTCGTGCAGACGGCGAGTAAAGACGAGACATTAGTAGTAAAAGCCTTTCAAGCGGGCGCGGACGGTTATATCCAGCTACATAACCTCGATCGGAACCTATTAGCCTATCAGATCCGCGTGGCGATCGAGCGTCAACAGTACATTATCAATCTCGGACGGAAACAGCAGGAACAACAGCGGGAAGCGGAATTTCTCGGCCTCGAACACCTGATCGGGGATACGAAAACGAGCGTCACCGCGAAAATGTTCGGTTCCGAGTCCCTACGCGAGAGCGTTCCCGATATTTACGCCCAATTAGTCCAAGAATACGGGGAATTATTGGATCTAGCCCTAGAGGAACGCAGTTATAAAGTGGAATATAATCTATCGGATCGTTCTCGATCGATAGCCGATAAGTTAGGATTTCTGAAGGCGAGTCCCCGAGATGTCATCGATATCCACACCACCACCCTACGGAACAAGAGTCGGGATGTCCCCCTCGCGAGGGCGCAAGCTTACGTGGTCGAGGGTCGTCTTTTGGTTTTGGAGTTGATGGGCTATCTCACCTCGTTCTATCGCAAATATTACATCGGTCTTAGCAATATTAACCTGTTTAGCGATCCGAAATCATGAGTCAGTATCTTCTCAAACTCTACATCATGGGGAATTCTACCAAATCCCAACGAGCGATCGCCAACTTATTTCGGATCTGTCGCGAAGAACTCAGCGATCGCTACACGGTGGAGATTATCGACGTGTTAGAACAGCCCCAGGTGGCCGAACAGGATCGGATTCTCGTCACCCCCACCCTCGTCAAACAACTGCCTCCCCCCCTCCAGAGAATTATCGGCGATATGTCCAACACCCAGAAAGTCCTCCTCGGTCTCGATATTATCGCCAAGGACGCGAATGTGAATTAGGGGATCTAGAGAGCGTTTCGGGCCCGGGAAAAATCGGTTCGGACTAGCGGCTCGATCGTTTCCCCCCCGCGGGTACCGTCTTCTTTTCTCTCGTCCGCGAGTACAATATTCCGAACCCCCTCGGTTTCGGGAGTTCGGAACACTTTTCTCATCGATCGCCGGGGATAGAAACGCGCCGGTACTATTCGCGGCGGGATAGACATCTCTTCCCGACCCCGAAGATTCCCAAACCGATTAAACCGAAAGCTAGACCCGGTTCGGGAACCGCGGTGGGAGCTCCGATTTCCGCGCCGAGTTTGATGGCGAGCGTTTCTTCGTAGACGCTAGCATCGGCCGCCGGGAAGATGTGATTCGGATTCCCCGATAAATTATTCCCGTAAGTGATACTCTGTAGGATTATTTGATTGGCAAAAGGTAAAATCGCGATGGCGTTAATGACATCCACTCCTCCCGGCGCGACGATACTCTTGGTCGGATCGCTCACACAGGTGGTATTGGTTAAACCTTTACACCGAGCGTAATTGGAGCCGGTTCTCGGTGTTAAACCCGCGGGGATAGTCGGGACATTCTGACCGTCACTCGATATATCGATCACCGAATAGATGGGGTCAAACGTGTTATTGAACATACTGTCCGCGGTCGTTTGGAGCGCGTCCCCTATAGGGGTACGTCCCCCGACATAGGAGAGTTGGGCGGCAATTTGATTCGCGAAGGCGGTAGCGTCCGCTTGGGAGGCGATTTCGGCCCAGCCGACATTACGGACGACAGTGGTACTCGGGACAACCGTACCGAAGGTAAAGATATTGACCGCGATCCGACCCGTTCCCACCTGACCGGGTTTCAGGGTCACTCCATTGAGCGGCGCGACGAACTGATTATAAAAATTATTACTGAAAGTGTTGATGTAAGCCTGCCTCTGAATGGCGTACTCAGAAGGAGGAACACTACTGGAAGTGTCCATTAGGATGGCCAACTCTATATCAACCGCGGCACCCCAAGCTCGATCCGCCCAACCGACTAGGGCGGTAGAAAGAAGCAGAAGGCAAAGTTTTTTCATCGTTTTATCCAGGCAATTGTATCGATAGGATCGGAATTGGATATTTTTCTGGAAAGGCTCGGTAGAAAAGAGACTTCCTGAAATTGGTTTTCGAGATATTCCGGGGATAAGCGAACCAATCCAGAAATTGTGGCGTTCGACTCTCTATTTCAAAAATAGCAAAATCTTTTCTACTAATTCCATCATTTTGTTTTAAGCTTAATGTCGATTCGCAACAATTCTGTTTCCAATAATTTTCAATCAATACGATTAGTAATTAACTGTTTTTAAATGTTGTATTTAATAACGAAAAAGTAACACCGCTCATATTTAGCAAAACTTGGTAATAAATGGTAACGATCGACCGACCCGTTCCCTCGCGCTCGCGCCCCGAATCCCCCGGCGGTCGTTCCCGCGAGCGGCGAGCCTCTAGAGAATCGTTCGGCGATCTCCCCGGTCGATCGATCGCCGCGCCGCCTACAATAGAGAATCGTTCGCGGATCATCACGGGAGAACCGAAGTGACCACCCACCCCTCGATCGGGGAAACCCACTACCAGCAAGCCCGCGCCAGCCTACAACAAGCCTTCACCTGGTACGCGAGTTTCCGTCGCCACTGGAATTACCCCCCCGACCCCGAACTACAAGCCGCCGTCAAATCCGACCTGCAATCCCTCAAGGCCGCCCTGGATAAACTAGAGGAAACGGTGATCCGGGTCGCCGCGTTCGGTCTGGTCAGTCGGGGGAAATCCGCGGTCGTCAACGCGCTCGTCGGTCAGAAAATATTGCCTACCGGGCCGCTTCACGGGGTCACGCGCTGGCCCCGATCGATCCGTTGGACTCCCCCCACCGGCAAGGTCGATATCGAGTTCATCGACACGCCCGGACTCGACGAGATCGAGGGGGAAGCGCGGGCGAATATGGCCCGGGAGGTCGCCCGGAGCGCCGATCTAATTCTCTTCATCGTCGCGGGAGACATCACCCGAACCGAATATCGAGCTTTGTGCGAACTGCGAGCGGCGAAAAAACCGATTATTCTCGTTTTTAACAAAATTGACCTGTATCCGGACGCGGATCGCCGGGAGATCTTCCACCAACTCCAGAAACTCGGAACCCCCGGCGACGGACAGACGTTAGACGATCTGTTATCCCCCGAGGAAATCGTCATGGTGGCCGCCGAACCGCAACCGATCCCGGTGCGCGTCCGCTATCCCGACGGACGGGAGGCGGACGAGTGGGAAACCCCCCCGTCGCGGATCGGGGAACTCCAGGATAAATTGCTCGCCATTCTCAATCGCGAGGGACGTTCCCTGTTAGCGCTCAACGCCCTGGTACAGGCGAAAGAGGCCGAGGAGAATATCGCCCGCGTAACGATCGAACTGCGGGACGGTCGGGCCGAGGAAATCATCTGGCAATACGCGAAATATAAAGCGCTGGCGATCGCCGCCAACCCGATCGCCCCCCTCGACCTCCTCGGAGCCTCCGCGGTCGATCTCCTACTCATCCGCGCCCTCGCCCGTTTGTACGGTTTGCCGATCACCTCCCGCGAGGCGGGGAAACTCTGGCGAACTCTCCTCGTCAGTAGTGCCGGTCTTCTTCTCGGCGAGATCGCGTCCGTCGTCCTGCTCGGCTTCGGCAAAAGCGCGGCGGCCGCGGCCAGCGTTTGGGAAAGCCCGACCTCCCTAACCCTCTACGGTAGTACCGCGCTCCTGCAAGGGGGGATCGCGGCCTACGGAACCTACGCCATCGGCAAAGCGGCGAAAATCTACCTCGAACGCGGCTGTAGTTGGGGCGCGCTGGGGCCGGGGACCGTGATCGAGAAGATCCTCGCCGAAGTTCCCCCGCGAACGATCTTGTCTCGTTTACGGCAGGAATTGGGAACCTGAACGAGCGATCGAGCGTTCTGAAGCAGTGTATAGTGAAAAGTTATTCGCGGGTACCCGACCCCGGCGAATTGTTACCGACAGCTTAACGAGAAAACCTATGTCCGCGGCAGAGAAATCGTATACCCCCGTCCCGCGAGCGCGCTTGCCCCGTCGCTCGAACGCCCGGCCCACCCGACCGAAGGCCGAACCCGTCGTTCGATCGAAAAGCCCCGACGACTCCGCGACCCCGAAAAAACCGTCCGTCCCCCCCGGGCCCGGCGCGCTCGGTTTCATTCAGAAGGTTACTTCCGCGATTACCTTCTCGTTGTTGGGCGCGACCCTGGGGATCTACGCCTGGACGGTGTATATCCCGAAAGTGTGGGATAAAGAGTACGGGAAACTGGAAACCCTCCAGCGTCACGAGCGCCATCTACTCGCCACGAACGAGACCCTCAAACATCAACTCGCCGAACAGGCGGAACGCCCCGAGACCGGATTCGGGAATCCCCGACCGTTTCAGACGATCTTTTTACGTCGATCGCCGGACGCGAAACTTCAACCCGTTTCCTCCGATCGGCCCGGGCCGTCCGAGAGCGCTTCCCGCAAAGCCTACTAGATTCTCGATCGAATCCGGAACTGTCTTGTCCGGGCGGGAGAGCGGCGGCGGGATCTCGCCTCGAAAACGAAACATAGAAAAAAATCGATACATAATTCTCGATCGAAACTTTTTTTAGCCTTTACATCCGGCCGCTATCGAAAATTCTCTCGCTCCCGGACACCGAAGCTCACTCCTTACGCAAAACCCGAATGACTGTAGTGAAACGACCCCGCCCCTCTCGATCGAACCCGAAAAAACCCAGAACCGTCGCCACGGCAAGGGTTCGGCCCAAGAAACGCGCCAAAGTTCCCCGCGTGGGCGCCGGCCGCCCGATCGCGGTCTGGTTCGTGTTAGTGCTGGGGATGCTCGGGCTGGGGTGGCGTTTGTATCACCTCCAGATCGCGCGGGGGCAGGAGTTACAGAAGAGGGCGCGCCAGCAACAGACCACCAGTATCCGCCCCTATATTCCCCGTCGGGCGATCGTCGATAGTAAGGGGAACGTGCTGGCCACCGATCGCCTGATCTACACGCTCTACGTCCATCCCAAACTGTTTAGCTTACCGCCCGAAGAAGTGGCCGAAAAACTCGCCGGAGCGCTCGATCGTCCCAAAGAATCCCTTTTACAACAGTTCAAGCAGAAAGAAACGGGAGTCCGGCTGGCCGATGGCCTGACGGAATCGGTCGCCCGAGCGGTCAAACAATTATCCCTCGATGGATTGGAACTCGAAGAGCGCTACGCCCGATATTACCCGCAAGATGAAGTGGCCGCCGACGCGATCGGGTACGTGGATAAAGAGCATCGCGGACAGGCCGGCCTAGAGCGGGGATCGAGTAAACTGCTCGAACGCGATCCCTTCTCCGTCACCGCGCGACGGATGGGCGACGGGCGTATCCTACCCGCGTTCGTACCCGACGGTATCTTTCAATTCGATGAATTACAGGTAGAGGTGACGCTCGATCTCCAGTTACAGCGCGCCGCGCGATCGGCCCTGCGGGAGCAGTTGAAGAAATTTAACGCCAAACGCGGCGCGGTGCTGGTGATGGACTCGCGCGACGGCTCCCTGTTAACGATGGTCTGCGAACCCACTTTTAACCCCAACGAATACTATAAATCGAACGTTTCCCTGTTTAAGAATTGGGCGATCGCCGATCTGTACGAACCGGGTTCGACGTTTAAACCGCTCGTCATCGCCCTCGCGCTGGAAGCCGGGGTAATCAACCCGAACACGATTATCTACGATTCCGGCGCGATCAACGTCGGCCCCTGGACGATTAAAAACGCCTCGAAACAGGGAAACGGCCCGCTCGATATGGCGAGGGTCTTGCAGACATCGAGTAACGTGGCGATGGTCCAGATCGGGGCGAGAATGAATCGGAAAGATTACTATCACCGACTGCTCGGCCTGAAAATTAACGAGAAATCCGGGGTGGATCTGCCCGGTGAAGCGGTCGGACACCTGAAATCCGAGGAGGAATTCGAGAAAAACCCGATCGAGTCCGCCACCACTTCCTTCGGTCAGGGATTCTCGCTCACCCCGTTAAAACTGGTACAATTGCACGGGGCGCTCGCCAACGGGGGAACCCTCGTCACCCCCCATATTATTAAAGGATTGGTGGACGATCGGGGTCGATCGCACTGGGAACCGGATTACCCGAAGAGTAAGGTTTTTTCGCCGACGGTAACGCGTCAGGTGGTGGAGATGATGGAAACCGTCGTCAGCAAAGGTACGGGAACCGCGGCGAAGATCCCCGGCTACCGTATCGGCGGCAAGACGGGAACCGCCCAGAAAGCTAGTCCCACCGGCGGTTACTTGCCCAACGCCAAGATCACCAGTTTCGTCTCCATTTTTCCGATCGAATCGCCCCGGTACGTGGTTTTAGTCGTCGTGGACGAACCGAAAGGCGCGAACACCTTCGGCTCGACGGTAGCCGCTCCCGTCGCGAAAACGGTGATCGATACGCTGATTTCCCTCAAGGGCATTCCCCCAAGCTCCAAAGTAAGCCCCGAGGAAGCGGAAAAAGAATCCGCCCCGCGACACGATTGATCGGGTGATAAAATTCGGGAGCTTTACACTCGGGGCGATTCCGATAAGAGCCGGTAAACGATCGGACGAACGGCTCGATCGTTTAATTTTCAACGAACACTCTCGTTATTTTTTGCAGAAGGGAGGATGTACTATTCTCCCCGAGCTTTAAAATATCCTGGGTCAAGGTACTGAAATGTAGTTCCGTAAGAGGATGCTTAATAAGTTCAGATGTTGGAACGGCTTCCCCTCCTCCCTTATCATAGCGTTTTCCAATTAAATGATACACTCTAAATCCTCTTTTAATCTTTTTGTCAATAGCTTGCGCTGGCGGAATAAAATATTGAATAAAGCTTTCATTATGCTGGTCTAAACAGATGAGATCATGAATGATATTCATCGGCTTAAGTTTTCCATTATAACGAGAGACCAAAGACAGAATTCTAGAACTGTTTTCATCTTTCGCCGAACGATTAATTTCTAGAGTTCCGTTGTTCATCTCTTCCAGAATTCCCTCGCGTCCGATCAGGGTTGGGGTATACAAATTATCCGTATACCAACGGATATAAAAACTTTTCGATTCATCCACTAAATATTCTTGATCGTTGATTAATTGTTCGGGGTTGTTTTTTCTTCTTCTTAAAAATTTAAATTCTTCCTCGATTCGCTTAATATCTCGAATCACATTCTCTATATATATAAAACTATCTTTATATAAAAATTCTACCGCGACCGCTCTTACTTCCCCATCCTTGGGATTCCGAACATATAAAGCAAAAAAGCGTTTTTCAGAAAATGATGGAGGAACGATCTGTAATCCTATATTGGGGTTCGTTAAACTTTTTGCAATCCAATCTTTTATTTCTATTTCCATAAATATTTTTTTGAATTCAGGAGAAAAATCTATTTTAAATTTTTGCAAAAACTTTTCTATTTCTTGCCCATCATTTTGCTGGCTTAAATAACGATAAATAGATTCTTTTATATCTAAAAATTGTCCATCTTCAAAATCTCTTGTATCGGATAATAGATCGTTTTCATCAAGTTTACCTTCCGTGTACTTGAGAAGCGAATCAGCCTCTTTTTCTTCCCCGAGAACCTGAAATATCTCCACATTTCTCCCTTGCATACTCAAAAAATTGCCCGTATTTAAATAGTTATATTTTCTTTTTAAATATGAGTAAAAATCGACTTTTTCCTTGTTGTCTATTTGATCAAAAGAATACCAAATCTCATCTTCTGCTTGATAAGCTACCGATCCAGATTCTTCTTCTAAAATTTTATTGAAAACCAAATAATTTGTTTCTTGATTTAATTTGATACTATCCCAAGAAACAGCTTCCATGATTTTCCAAGAAACATCATCATTATTTTCATTTTCGGCTACTTGCTCGTAAAGAGTAATGGTTTTGCCAGAATTATAAAAGGTAAGATCGATCTCCTTTCGATGTTTCAAGATTTTTCTTAAAACTCGTTGTTCGGTCTCGTTTATGTCCACTCCAGTATTATTAATGATCTCTACCTTCTTGAAAGCTTGCCAGTTAACACCTGTCTCTATTTTGGTAACGAAAGGTTTTAGTAAATAGTGATCGGCCTGAAAATCAAGGGTGCGATATTCTATTTTACAATCCCGCAAGAAACTCTCCAGCTTATCCATCAAATTATGATAATGATAAAGTTGTGTTTTCTGGAATTTCTCAAAATTCTGGTCATCTTTATCAAATCTCATGAAATTAATATCGTTTTTGTGACGGGCATCAAGATCCCGTTCAAAATAATAGTTTTTCTTTTTAAAAACTACTAATTCTCCCAGGTCATCCCCGTCTACAGTTCTGTAGCGATTCGGCAAAGGCAAAAATCTTCGTCTTTTTCGAGACAAGGTCAAGGTAAGTACATTGTGATAATTGTATTTAATTAATAAATTTTGTCCCCAAACTATAAGGGCTTTTTTGTCTTTCGTCAAATTTTTAGAGTGAACTAAAAGCAATTCTTCAAATCCTTTCAAGCTATCGGCCGACAAATTTAAAGAGAGAAGATAAAATTTAAAAACAAGGTTTAAAATTCTTTCTCTATTGTCCTTGAATAAATCTTTCCATCCCGAATGATTTCTGGTTGCTGATTTCGGAGATAAAAAGAAAACTATTGGTTTTCCATAGGCAAGGAAATATTGAATATCGGAAATTTCTTGCTGAATTCCTTTGTGTAATAGTCGTTTTTGAATTTGTTTCTTGATATACTGATGACGTTTTTTGTAAAAATCATCTCGATCGGGACTTTTATAGTCAAGAGTAAAACACTCGATTTCTTTATCTATATCCCAAAGATACTGATAAATTTTTTCGGCGATTTGCTCGGGACTTAGCAATAGCTGTATCTGATTGGTTCGAGAGATATCAGATAATTCTGGAATCATTCTGTCTCGCATTTTAGTTCTCCTGTAGAATCAAAAAGTTTCTGAGTGTATGGGATTCAATAGGGAAGTTATCACTCCCAAAATAAATTAAATTTCCAGACGACAAAT
This sequence comes from Pannus brasiliensis CCIBt3594, assembly GCF_036688125.1. NCBI lineage: Bacteria > Bacillati > Cyanobacteriota > Cyanophyceae > Chroococcales > Microcystaceae > Pannus > Pannus brasiliensis. The sequence goes on from NZ_JBAFSM010000011.1 coordinate 110,000, forward strand.
TTGGTGAATGCTGATTCTGTTTATCTTGAGTCGCGTGTAAGTTTAGAAGTAACCCCTTTACGGAGCTAAATTCTGGATAAGCCAAAGCAATAGATTGTAATTTGCTTTGCGTTTTTGTGACTACATTTTGAGCGAGATTGCGATCGGCTGTTCTACACCACGCTTTAACATCAATACAGAATAGTGTGTTTTCTTTTCTATAGTATAGATCGAATCGCTCGTATAGTTTATTATATTTTGTAAAGTCGCATAAGCGCTCGAAACCATAATGATTTTTGATTTTAGCTCGATCTTCGTATTGAAAAATTTCCTTTTGAATCCATAGGTCTACAAAATTTTCAGCGAAGGAAGGGTACAAGACATCATAAAAAAAGTCAAAACGAGGAATGTAAGTTCTAAAAATTTCTGGACGCGGAATTAACTCATTGTATAGCCGATAGATAGGATTAATTTGGAGAGGTTGTAATTCAAGCTCATCCTCTTCAGGATCATCGTATCTAGCGTTCATTTTGAGATTTTCAGGATACAGTCGATCGAGATAAGAATAAACTTCTGTTCCATTCAGGCTATCACTAATAATTTTAATTTCTTGACCGTATTCATCTTCTAAAGCTAAGTATGGCGTGAAGTCACATCGTTCTGGAGTACGATAAAATAAGGAGTCAATAAATTCATTCGTAAATAATTTTGATTTTCGCAATTTGTTTAGATATTGTTCGGGATCTTTAAAAACCAATCGATCTCGTACTGCTTCCCATCGCTCTACAGCTTTGAAAGCTTTTTTGTCCTGGCGAAAGTTCTCGATCTGCTTTAGCATTTCTTTTCTGTCTTTTTGAAAATCATGATAGGCTTGTACCTCGTGATAGGCATGATCTTCATAATCGACGATCGCTTGTTTTTTTTCTTCTTCTAGTACCTGTAAGTAAACGGCATAATTATTTACAGAGAGTTTGCGAATCTCGTCTGGTTCTTCTCGATTTAAATAGCCGTAGAAATTTACTAGATTTTTTCGAGTTTCCTCGTTGATAAAAATTTTAATGATTTGATTCGGAAAATCGCGTCTTTCCGATCGGCCGATCGCCTGTAGAATTTCCTTGCCCAACAGAATTTTGTGTTGCAGAGTTCGGAAAGCTTGAGCATCCGGTTTACTCAGGTATTCGTTGAAATCTTTGATTTCCAGATCGCTATCTCCAAAATGTACTAGGTTTTTCATTAAAGTAAAATGATAAAGCGGAATAAATTTTTCAGAATCTTTCGATTTCTTACCTGGTGGTTTCATTACGGTATAGTAACTATCCATTAATAAAACCAAAGAATCAAAATCTTTTTCGTGACCCTCTTGATTTTTTAGGATAGGATTCAAGCCTTTTGATGCCGACTGGTAAGCCGAGATGAAAAATATTTTTTGTCCTTTTTCTTCTACCAGTTCATCTAAATAAGTTTTTCGCTCGGTTTGATCTTGATAGTGATTGTTAAAAGATGCTTCGTACAGTATAATCTTTATACGTGTAGTGCTTTTATAGTTTTTATGATCGATGGTCAGATAATAAATATTCTTATTGTCTAGCAACTTTTCAAATACAAAGTTAGCGTGATTAATATCCTGACAATATTGAATTAATTTCGTAATCCAGTGTAGAGATTGAGTAAGAGCGAAAATTTCTTGAATTGAATCTTCTTCACAAAGGTAAAATAGAAAGCGAATAAATCTTTTTAACTCTTGTATTTTGTAAGGGCCGATCCAAGCACCATTGTTTTTGGAAAAATCTACAAAAGTTTTTAGAGTATTTTTTTCAAATCCTTCTACAACTTTTTGAGTTTCTCTATTGGGAAAAGATGACAGAGTTTCGTTAAAAAAGTTTACGGTAATCTGTCGTTTCAATTCTCGCTGTCTTCTAATCTCTTCACAAATAGCTATCTCTTTATCATTCATTTTTTGCAACGAACTTGTACCCGATCGATTGCGTAGACTATCTTGTAAGTAGCGAATATCATAACTCGTACTTAAATCGCCAATGATTCCTCCGGTTGCCGATATTAAAAAGACCACGTTACGACTATTAGCCAATATAGATTGAATTCTATACTCGGGAGATTCATTTATAGACGTGCTACCGATCGATACCTCTCTCAATGGATAGTTAACCAGATTATTCTTGGGATGTTGATAGCGAAAAATCTCTTTGATATTTATCATTGATTTATAGCTTTCATAAACATAAAGACGCTCTACATATTTGAATACTTTATTTTTTGATGCACTCTCTTCAATTTTCTTTTGAGCTTCGGTTACTTGTGTAGCCCAAATCTCTAAAGAACGAGATTGAGAGTCTTCCGCATCTAAAACATTGGCTAAAATCTTTTTGATGTCTTTGATTCGGGATCGAATTGCCAAAAGAGTATAGACTAATTCTGCTACAGAGGTCTTATCTCGCACTTTTTTATCTATAATGTGAACATGACCATCTGGAGATCTTTGTAAAAATAGTTTTTGTAGAGGCTCAAGATTATAAATATATAAATTGTTATAAGAAAAAATATTCATTAAATCATGACCTATTCTATTGTAAAGATCATGAGCTATCAAGAGACTTCTATTATTCTCGAATTTAGAAAAGACTCTAGATAACATTTCAAAATCGAGTGCGACGAGCTTATCTTTATCTTGATTTTTATAAATTTCTATAATTTTATTCATTTCTATATCTATACTCTTCTTTACACCTAAAATCTGCTTTAAAAAATTAATAGAATTTCCTTCTTGGTAAACTAACCGATAATAAGTAGACGCAAACTTCTGTAGAGAAGATTCGATCTCTTTTCCTTTTTCAAAATGTTCTTCAAATTCATGAAATGCCCCTTGGTTTTCTTTGAGAAAATCTAAAAAATCTATATTTTCTTTCTTTCTCTTTGAAAAGAAAATCGAAAATTCTCGTTTGATAGACGATAGGGCATTATTAATCGCTAGTTTCTGAGGAGAGATAATATCGATCTTCTCTTCTAGCATGATTTTATAGCCTTCTTCTTGCTCGTCAAAAGCGAAAATAAACTTTTTCTGATGATTGATACTTTCTAGGGAATACTGATCGAGATAACTATCTCTTCGTACCCACTGGTCAGCCTGGTTAGCTTTTTGTACAAAATAAGGTATTTTTGTCTCGAATTTTTTATACGTTGCCATTACTATTCCCGATCTATCTCGCAAAAGGTGAAGTGGGAAAAAAATCTCTACTAAATTTAAACACTCGGTCGTCCAAAATCTTTCATCTGGGTTGTTCTTTATAAAAAACTCTAAAAATTTTTCAAGATCGCGCTCGATCTCCTTTTTGAGGGTGTCGCTCTGATCTTTTTTTGATTTTTGATCTAAAAAATCGATTATCCGAATGTATTCAAGATTCTTGATTCTGTCTAGTGATTTTTTTAGACCGTTCTGAAGTTCTTGAACTTTTTCCTGTGAATTTCCTTTTAAGGTTGTTTGCCAAAGATTATTATTTTTAACAATTGAAGGTATCCACTTTCTATATTTCTCTATATTTTCTTCCTCCATCCTCATTGCCGATGAATTTAAAGTATAGACAGGAACATTCGGGTATTGATTTTTAACGGAAGTAGGAATTTCTAAGTGCGCTCTCAATGGAGCTATGTATATCCCGATTATTTGAGTATCGGGATGCTCCTCGATCGATTGACAGATCGCTTTAAATAATTGATGGGTTTTTCCCGAACCCGTACCGTAGTTAACGAGTTTAAGTTGGGGACGATTCTCCCGAAAACTATCGTTAATCGTTGTCAGATACGATTCGATAATTTTTTCCCGAGTGATTTCTAAACTTTGTTCGGAATTGTTGGTGTCCTCTCGCATCGCGTATCCTTTGTTTATTTTAAATCGATGATAGCGGAAATTTTTAGACCGATCGAGCGAACAAAACTTGGGCGATTCAACCCGATCGCTCACTTCTTTGTCTGCCGATCTTTTTATCGCTCTCGTTCCTAGTATCTATCTACTATAGCATGATTGTTCTAGTGACGCGCTCGATGAATCATTAAGAATTGATAAGTTAGCTTTCACGATCGACCGATCGAACATACCTTAACCGAGAGTGACATAGTTTTAGGCGTTGTGGACGAACCTCGTCCGCCCCGAAACACGATTAAAAAATCTCCCCCGACCATAAAGCCTCTAGAGAAATTGCAATATCGGGAAAAGCGATCGAACTAACCATTCCGCTTGTATACACTTCTCGATATTGATAATCCCCATCTACCGGCTGACGGAAGATATAAAGCTCCTGTTTTCTAATCGCGATCACCCAATATTCCGCGATACCCGCATTAGCATAAATCCGTCTTTTTTCTGTTAAATCTTTAGGTAGAGTCGAATCGGAAATTTCCAGAATCCAGAAAATTTCCGGCGGGTTGGGGTGATGATTCCGGTAGCGGGAGCGGGGAGGTAAAACAACCGCTATATCGGGTTCGGGTTCGGAAGTTTCTAGGGTAACGGGGCCGACCGCTCTTACCCACGCTCTCCCTTCTAAACGCCGACGGAGAAAGTTCACCAATCCCTCGTCACTATCTTTATGTAACGGGCTTTCCGAACTCATCTCGACAATATCTCCATCGAGTAATTCTACCCGACGATCGATGAGGATTCCCGCCTCGATCATGGCGTGATAATCTTCTACAGACTATTTCGCGAGAGTGATACCGGTTTTCATCGCTACCTCCACGGAAATAACGCGGGGCGCGAATTTCGCGCCCCGAATCCACTCTATCTTAGCGACACAACGCCGCGCCCCGATCGAACAGCGTCCGCGCGTAATCCGTCCAGGTTCCCTGTCCCCAGTACCGGAAACAACTCGTCTGAACGAGCAGATTGTAAAGTAACGCTTCCTGATAATCCGGTCGTCGCGTGAAACTCGGATCGGCCGCTACCAGAGAATCGTACTTCTCGTGGAACAGCGCGCTTAACTGGTTCATCGGTTCGAGAACATTCTCGTAGCCGTGTACCCAACTGAGATCGTTCGTCCACGAGGCACCGTCCATACTGAACCGGTGATCCGTGGCTTTCAATTCGGCGATCGCTTTTTCCACCGCCTCCGGAGTGGCCGAATTCGGATCGACCATCTGCCAGATTTTATGCTGGTGTACCGCCTGAATTTTCGGGTAATCGTTCGGATTCACGCCCGCGGCCTCGATTAACTCGATATACTCCGTCCCGTTAAATCCGGCCACGTTCGATCCCCCGCGGATCTCGTACCACGGATTCGGGAAGTCGCGCGGGAATTCGTTCATCATCACGCCACCATTTTCCCCGTCGGCGATCTGGGAAACCAGCGAGGGAACCGAAACGCCGCCGATCGACTGCCGCCCGCGTCCTTTCGCCTCGTGGAAAGGTTGCATCTGCGCGACCAATTTCGTATCCGATCCCTGCGTTTTGATCAACACCGTGATCTCGATGACTTCGCCTTTCGAGTTCCGCGCCACGAGACGGTTCGGAATATACTTCCGATCCTGACTCAATCCCGAACCATCGAGATTTTCTACGGAATGTTCCTGCACCAGTAACCAGCGATAGCCGCATTCTTTGAGCGCTTTCACGTACTCGTACAAAGTATCCGGGTGGTTGGGAAGGTGCATTTCCGGGGGAGAGAAACCTTTCACCCGACGGAGCGCGTCCACGCCGAAAATCGATGCGAAATAGCTCTGCCACGCTTGTATTTGCAATTTCAGGTCGGGAATCGGGGTCGAGGGAGCGACCGCGTGACTCCACATCGTCCCCAACCATTCCACATAGGGCTGATAGTAGGGATCACAGGCGAGACGTTTGAGATTATTTAAGACATCGTCGCGCCCCATCTGTACCAGACCCCAGAGGAGATTTCCCGAATAATCCAGCATAATCCGAGGATTACAGCCATCAGCGACTAATTGCGGGATCAGATCGCCCATACGACTGTAACACCACGCGAAAACGCCCGCGTTATGATTGTCGCCCTCTCCCTGATGCTCGAACATATACTGCAAATTGCAGATTAAGCCGCCATCCCATCCCGCGGGGATAGTGGGCTGGTGCATATGCAAAGCACAGGCGAAACCGGCATTAATATTATCTAGATGTAGATTGGTTCTCGGTAAAAATATCGGGTCATCGTGGTGGACGATCGCCTCGATCTCCCGTTCCCAGCCCGAAATGGCGGGTAAATCGGGACGGGTGGACGTGACAGCGATCGAGGTCGAGATAGTCGGTGTAGCGATCATATGGAATTTCCTTGTAAACGATCCCGCGCCCCGGCCCCTCACTCTCCGGCGGGCGCGCACTTTATCCTATCCCATTTATACTGAAGGAAAGTTCCGAACTATCAAGGCTTTGTAACTTGTTAACAATCCCGACGATCTGTAACAAAACGTAATCCGAACCTCGATAGCCACCTCGCGACCTTATTATCTCTGATTCCCAACCATGCTCTCGGCTATTACCGAAATTCTCGTCATCTTACTGCTCGTTCTGTTAAACGCGGTCTTCGCGCTCTCGGAAATCGCCATCGTATCCGCCCGCAAAATCCGCCTGGAACAGTTAGCCAGAGACGATAAACGAGCCGAGGTCGCGCTGAGGCTGGCCAACGACCCGAACCAGATGTTATCGACCGTTCAGATCGGTATCACCCTCGTGGGGATTTTCGCGGGCGCTTACGGGGGCGCGAATCTTTCGGCTAACGTGGCGGAATTTTTGGAAGGGATTCCCATTTTAGCCCCGTATAGTAAGGCTTTGGGACTGGGGCTAGTCGTTTTGTGTATTACCTATCTCTCTCTCGTGATCGGCGAGTTAGTGCCGAAACGTTTGGGATTGAGTAATCCGGAAAAGATCGCGATACTGGTGGCGCGACCGTTAGATTGGCTCTCGAAAATTGTCGCGCCGATCGTCAATCTCTTGGGTTTTTCCACGAATCTGATCCTACGATCGCTCGGCATCAATATCAACACGATCGAGGCCCCGATTACCGAGGAAGAGTTAAAAATCATGCTCAAACAGGGAACCGAGGCGGGAACTTTCGAGGAAGCGGAGCAGGATATGGTCGAGCGGGTGTTAGAATTGGGCGATCGACGCGTCAGTCAGATCATGACCACCCGACCGGATATTGTCTGGCTGGATCTGGAGGATTCCGCGGAAATCAACCGATCGAAGGTGATCGAGACCCACTATACCCGTTTTCCCGTCTGTCAGGGCAGTTTAGACGAGGTTTTAGGCGTTATCGAGGTGACGGATCTTCTATCGGATTGTTTGACGGGACAGGGTTTCGATCTGACGAAAGCGCTACAACAACCCCTTTTCGTCCCGGAGAGTACCCGCGGGTTAAAGGTTTTAGAATTGTTCCAGCAGACCGGCCGCCATAACGCTCTCGTGGTGGACGAGTACGGTGTGATTCAAGGGGTGGTGACGCGTAAGGATATTCTAGAGGCGATCGTCGGCGATTTACCGCGCTTGGAAGATATCGATGACGCGCAGATCGTGCGGAGAGAAGATGGCACTTGGTTACTCGATGGCACGCTGGCGATCGAGGATTTTAAAGATTTATTCGAGATCGAAGAATTACCCGGCGAAAAACAGGGCAATTACCACACGTTAGGCGGTTTCGTGATCACCCATCTCGGTCGTATTCCCAACGCGGCCGATCATTTTGAATGGGAAAGATTACGCTTCGAGGTAGTAGATATGGACGGCAATCGCGTCGATAAGATCCTGGTCGCTCCCGTCGCGGATTCTTAAGTTTTGCTGTCTCCGAACCGATATTGGTCAGGACGAATCGATCGCTATCCCCCGCGGCGATCGCTTCCCGGATTCTCCCACCCGCTCGCGGGAACCTCCGGGAGCGAAAAACGGTTCTATAACGGGGGGTTCGATCGATGGTATTATCATCCCGTCGAATCCATCCGAAAAAGAATTCATGACTACGGACGCGCGAACTATGGTAGAAACGGTGATCGGTGTCGATCTAGGCGGTACGCAGATAAAAATCGGTAAATTCGACCGCGAGGGCCACTGTCTCGAAACCCTCACCCTACCCACCCCGCAACCCGCCACCCCGATCGCCGTCGCAGATACCATAGAACAGGGAATCTGTCAAGTAAATGCCGATAACAGTAGTCGGGCGATCGGGGTGGGAACTCCCGGCCCCGCGGACGGAAGCGGACGCGTCGCCAAAGTCGCCATCAACCTCGCCGGATGGAAGGATGTCCCCCTCGCGGACTGGCTAGAAAGTCGAACCGGATTACCCACCGTCCTCGCCAACGATGCCAACCTCGCCGGACTGGGAGAAGCGTGGCTAGGCGCGGGAAAACGCTTTCACGACTCGATTTTGCTCACCCTCGGTACGGGAGTCGGGGGGGCGATTATTCTCGACGGGAAACTGTTCGTCGGCCGGATAGGAACCGCCGCGGAATTGGGACTGATCACGCTCAATTTTGACGGGCCGATGTGTAATAGCGGCAATCAGGGGTCATTGGAACAGTACGCCTCGATCGGGGCGATCCGCCGCATGACCGGCAAGGAACCCCACGAATTAGGAGAACTCGCCAAACATGGGAATCAAGAGGCGTTAGATTTCTGGAAAGACTACGGACGCTTACTAGGAGCGGGAATCGCCAGTTTACTCTATATTCTCACCCCCGAGGCGGTGATTATCGGGGGGGGAGTCAGTGCCAGCGCCGAGTTCTTCTTCCCCTCCCTCCTCGCGGAACTCGATCGCCGCGTGTTACCGAGTTCGCGGGAGGGATTGGAAGTATTAACGGCACAATTGGGTAATCGCGCCGGAATGGTGGGCGCGGCCCGACTAGCCTGGCAATTACACGATTCGATCGCCATTTCGTAACGAAATCAACAGAACGCGAGCGATCCGCCCGAAAAATTAGATGGGGAGGCAGGAGGCAGGAGGCAGGAGGCAGGAGGAAAGGCAAGAGGCAAGCAAGAGGCAAGAGGCAAAAGGCAGGCAAAAGGCAAGAGGCAAGAGGCAGGCAATTAATATTCCTCATCTCCCTATCTCCCTATCTCCCCATCTACCCCATCCCCCCATCCCCCCATGATCACTGTTGACGACGCGAAAATCTCGGCCCTAGAATTTTTGACCGGAGAGTGGGAACTTTCCGAGATCGATCGAGCGTGGTTAGAGGTTCTCGACGCGCGCTTGCTGAATAACGGGCGCTGGTATGTCGTCGAGATCGGGGTCAAGGATTTACCCGATAAATGGGTGTTGCAAATTTACGAGGAAGGGAATTGCGATCCCTGTTATACCTTCGTTTCTCCCTATAAAGACGGCGATATCTCCGCGGGGCTGGAATCCCTCCCCGAATCTCTATCGATCGCCCTCCAAGAAGAACGGAACGGACATATCTAGCCCCGTTTCGCGAAAAGCGATCGCTCGATCCGTTCGCGAGTCGATCGACCGTTCTCGATGGATTTGTTACAGTATCGATCGGAATGTTCACTCGGTATTTATGCGATTAACTTGGCTGGATAGTAATTCTTGGTTACTCGAACTGGGGGGAAAACGTCTGCTAGTCGATCCCTGGTTAGTCGGTTCCCTCACCTTCGGCAATTTAACCTGGTTATTCGAGGGGACGAAAACGAAAACCCGTCCGATTCCCGAAAATATCGACGCGATCGTCCTCTCTCAGGGATTGGAAGATCACGCGCATCCCCCGACGCTGAAAGCGCTCGATCGATCCCTCCCCGTCATCGCGTCCCCCAACGCGGCCAAAGTCGTCCGCGAGTTAGGCTATCAAACGATCGTCACTCTCTCCCACGGGGAAAAATATACCCTCGATTCCTCGGTAGCGATCGAGGCTGTCCCCGGTTCGCCGGTGGGGCCCACAGCGATCGAGAATGGCTATATCCTAGAAGATCTCGCCACCGGCCACCGTCTCTACTACGAACCCCACGGCTATCATTCCCCCGAACTCAAAACCAAGGGATCGATCGATGTCATCCTCACCCCCATTATCGATCTCAAACTCCCTCTCCTCGGCCCGGTGATCAAGGGACAGAAAAGCGCGCTGGAAGTCTGCGAACTCCTCCACCCGCGGGTCATTATCCCCACGGCCGCGGGAGGCGATATCCGGTTTGAAGGTTTATTAATGTCCGTTTTACGCGCCGAGGGCAGTGTCGAAACCTTCCGAGATCTCCTGAAATCCAAGTCCCTCGACACGCGGGCGATCGATCCGATACCCTGGGAACCCTTCACCGTCGAATTCGCGTGAGGAGGCAGGAGTCAGGAGTCAGGAGTCAGGAGGCAGGAGGCAGGAGGGAAGGGTGTAGGGTGTAGGAAATAACTTTCTCGAAACTCTCGATTTTGTCCCGAAATTATCTATTTATTTCCCACTACCCATCTCCCGACACCCGACCCCCCATCCCCCTATCTCCCGTTTTCTAGAGTCTCGATCTGACGGTCGCGTAACTCTTGCAGGACGGGGGTTTCTTGGATCGTTTCCACCGCGGGAAGGAGATGATTGCAAGTTCTGGAATTACTCGCGCCGCATTGATTCTCGATCGAGTTCACCCGTCTCTGCTGGATCTGTTGCGGGGTGCGATAATTGACCCGTTGATTATACTGAGGGTAATCCTGATAGGCGCAAGATTCGGTCTCGGCGAGACATCGGTTACTCGGCGGGAAGTTCTGCGCTCCGACGGGAAGGGAAACAAGGCAACTAAGCCCGATCCATCCCGTCGCGATCGAGAACAGGTAGGTTTGACCTCGTGTACGGATTCTCACGGATTGATCGAAAAAAAGTAGTCTGAGGAGCGGTGGAGGTAATGGGAATCGCCTAGTTGATTCTACTGAACTTTCCCACGTTACCCAGTTTAGCGCGTTTTTCCCCCGAGCGCCTATGTTACGCTGACGATCGAAGTTTCCGGTCCACTTCCCTTATGGTTCCTTTACGCGATAATAATCCCACCTCGATCGTTCCTTACGTGACTTACGGGTTGATCGCCGTCAATATTCTGGTCTTTTTCTACGAGATCACCTTAAATCCTCGACAGTTAGAGTCTTTTTTCCAGCTTTACGCGGTCGTTCCCCGACAATTGTCCGCGGACTTACAAGGATACTCGATCGGGCAACCGTTCCCCGAATGGGCTACACTGTTCACCTCGCAATTTCTCCACGGTGGTTTCCTACACGTCGCGGGAAATATGCTTTTCCTGTGGATTTTCGGCAATAATGTCGAGGATAGGCTCGGGCATATTAAATATCTGATTTTTTACCTCGCCTGCGGAGCTTTAGCCGCTCTAACGCAATGGTTCTTTTCTCCCGCTTCCACGATTCCCTCTCTCGGAGCGAGCGGGGCGATCGCCGGGGTGATGGGAGCGTATATTCTCCGTTTTCCCCAAGCGGAAGTTCTCACCCTCATTCCCCTGGGCTTTTTCTTCTGGACGGTTCGGATTCCCGCGTTTTTCTTCCTGGGTTTCTGGTTTCTCCAACAGGCACTATACGGCGTTGCCAATCTCGGGGTTGCCGCGAATATCGGTATGGAAGGTGGCGGGATCGCCTACTGGGCCCACGCGGGCGGTTTTGTCTTCGGGGCGATTCTCGGGCCTCTCCTGGGTTTGATGGACGATCGATAGGGGATATTGTCGGGCGATCGGGGGAGATATTCCTCGTATTATTGTATAAAAAAGCATTAAAACCGATATATATGGTAAAAAGAGCTTTTTATATCTTAAGGCTCAATTTTTTCGGGTTTTCCGGCGATCGAGGGAAGCCCGATCGAAAAATCTGTTGAAAAAGATTCTCAAAATTATTGACAATTATTTTTAATAACACTATAGTGTCTATAGTGTTCTCCTCTCAAGGATCGGCAATGGAACCGCGCGGCAGTCTCTAACAATGCGGTTCCCATTTTTTTATTTAGGAGGCCGGGGGCGGGAGACAATAGGCAATCGGCAAGAGGTGAGGGAGGGAAAAGGTGAAAGGGTAAAGGTGAAAAGCTTAAGAAAGCTCTTTTCCCTTTTCCAGGGGCCCTTTTCCCCGAACAATCTCCCCATCTCCCCATCTCCCCATTCCCCTACCTCCGGGCGGTACACTAGAGAATTGAAATAAAAATTTATAAATCCGGATTATGGGTAATCAATACGATGCGATCGTGATCGGGTCGGGAATCGGGGGATTGGTGACGGCGACTCAACTGACGGCGCGGGGGGCGCGGGTGTTGGTGTTGGAAAGTTACGTGATACCGGGGGGAAGTTCGGGATATTTCGAGCGCGAGGGCTACCACTTCGATGTCGGCGCGTCGATGATCTTCGGTTTCGGCAAACGGGGAACCACTAACCTGCTCACCCGCGCGCTGGACGCGGTGAATGTCGGTCTGGAAACGATTCCCGACCCGGTGCAGATCCACTATCATTTACCCGACGGACTCGACGTAAAAGTTCATCGCGATTATGAGAAATTCTTGCAAGAACTGATCGCGATCTTCCCGAACGAGCGGGAAGGTATCCGGCGATTTTACGATGAATGCTGGAAGGTGTTTAACTGTCTGAACGCGATGGAATTACTGTCGCTGGAGGAACCGGGATATCTGGCGCGGGTATTTTTCCAACATCCGATGGCTTGTTTGGGATTGGTGAAGTATTTACCGCTAAACGCGGGAGATATCGCGCGGAAATATATTCAAGATCCGAGATTATTACAATTTATCGATATGGAGTGCTATTGTTGGTCGGTGGTTCCGGCCGATCGAACGCCGATGATCAACGCGGGGATGGTGTTTAGCGATCGACATTACGGGGGCATCAACTATCCGAAAGGAGGGGTGGGTCAGATCGCCGAAAAATTGGTCGAGGGATTGGAGAAAACCGGGGGCGAGATCCGCTATAAAGCTCGGGTGCGAGAGATTTTACTGGAGGGGGGAAAGGCGATCGGGGTACGGCTCACCGACGGTAAAGAATACTACGGAAAACGGATCGTTTCTAACGCGACCCGTTGGGACACCTTCGAGAAACTCCTCCCCCCGGACTCCCTGCCGAAACGCGAGCGAAATTGGCGGAAACGTTACCGAAAATCCCCTAGTTTCCTGAGTTTACATTTAGGGGTGAAAGCGGACGTTCTCGCGCCCGGAACGGAATGCCATCATATTCTCTTGGAAAAGTGGGAGAATATGGAAAAAGAACAGGGAACGATATTCGTCTCCATTCCCACCCTGCTAGACCCGACGCTGGCCCCGGACGGTTATCATATTATTCATACCTTTACGCCCAGTTGGATCGACGAGTGGCGGGATCTGCCCCCGAAAGAATACGAGACGAAAAAAGAGGCCGCGGCGGGACGATTGCTCGATCGACTCGAAACTCTCTTCCCCGGTTTGAACGAGGGAATAGACTATCTAGAAATCGGTACGGCCCGTACCCATCGCCGTTTTTTAAATCGCGCGGACGGGACCTACGGCCCGATCCCGGTCCGGAAACTTCCCGGATTGCTGGCCATGCCTTTCAATCGAACGGCGATTCCGAATTTGTACTGTGTCGGGGATAGTACCTTCCCCGGCCAGGGATTAAACGCGGTGGCCTTCTCCGGGTTCGCTTGCGGCCACCGGATAGCGGTCGATCTCGGTTTCCGTACCCGCGCCACGGTAGAATAGTCGATCCCGTGATAACACCACCGGCTCGGCAAAATCGGGGATACCGAGCGCGAGAAAATCCGTGATCTTGCCGTAAGGCGAGAGATAAACACGGAATTATACTGATCGAAAACCCTCTCCTCATGACATGGAAAAGTCCACCGATCCGCACTGGTTACGAAAATCCTTGATCGGACTGATCGATAGTGATTTGGACGCTCCCAATTTACTAGAACAGATGGCGCGCGAGATCGGCGAACATTTGGGGGTTAGTGCCTGTTTCCTGATGGCGGGAGGAAATATCGGGACGATCGAGGGGTTCTGGCACGAGAAAAAAAAAGGGCTACCCGCGGGATATTCCGGGGTGACGGAACCGGAAATGTCGATCGAAACGGGACGCGCGACGTGTCTGCGCGATCTCCGGGAGCGGGGGATAGCCCTCGATTGGTGGCGATCGATCGCCCCGTTGGATTCGTCCTGGGCGATCGCGATCTCGTTTCGGGGGATTAGGAACGGGATCGCGATCATCGGCACGAGCGAGGCCGGCCGGGTGACGGGACGGGAACCGGAAATTCTCGCGGAGATCGGTAGCGCGCTCGGTATCGCCTACGGAACCCTGCCGCTCCCTCACGAGGCGGTTTCTTCGCTCGATCGGGAGGAGATCGCCCGGATCGTGCCGTTCAATTCCCGCGAACGGGCTACCGGCAGTCCGATCGTCAAACGGTTATACGAGTTAATGCGCCAACAGTTGGAGCAACAGCGTCAGCTAAACGAGATGAAAGACGAAATTATCGCCGCCATCAGCGATAAAGCTAGGAATCCGTTGGCGACGATGAAAATGGCGATCGACGCTCTCAGTAGTAAAGATCGGAATCTCCCCCCTTCCTCGCGGGAAAATTTCTGGCGCATTCTCAAGCAGGAGTGGGACACTTTAAACCAACTGATCAATAATATCGTCACCCTAAAACAGTTAGAGTCGCAAGAATTACGGGTTTTCCCGCGACCGGTGGATCTAGAGGCTTTACTGCGCGAGGTAACGCTCCCGTTTCAAGAAAAATGGGGCGAGGATAAACGCAAACCCCTGCGGTTAGAGATCGATCGCTCCGGGGTCGGGAAGGAACCGGTGGAAACCGATCCCCAGCATTTACGGGCGATCCTCGACGAACTTTTGACCAACGCGGGCAATTTTTCCCACCCGAAAACGACGGTCGGGATCGAGGTGCGGGATATCGCGGACGGGGCGATCGAGATCTCCGTCACCAATACCGGTCTGGGCATCGCGGAAGAGGAAAAAGAATTGATTTTCGAGCCATTCCGTCGGGGTAAGGGGATTACCGGGCGGGCGATCGCGGGGACGGGTATCGGTCTGGCGTTAGTTAGGGGATTGATCGAACTACTCAACGCCCGGATCGAGGTGACGAGCGTGCCGGTAGCGGGTACCGACGCGCACGCGAACGCGTTTACCGTCACCTTACCCCGACGGATCGCGGGAAGTCGGCAGGCGCGGACGATATCATAGGGGGGAAGTCGGGCATATTAAAATTAACCGTGCCTTTTTACCGAGATCGATACCATGCTGACGCGGAGTGATTCCTTAAAACCTATGCGGTGGCAGAATAGCCAACCCTCGGCCCTGGCGCGTCAATGGGAGATTTTCAGTAGTTCCCTACAGTTTCTCGGTTTTTTACTCCGGGATCGGCTGACGGGCGATCGATCCTCGCGGAAACGGCAGAAACGGGCGAGATGGTTGGTCGATCGCATGATGGATCTGGGCCCGACTTTTATTAGACCTCCTGCATGAATAGCAAGACCCCGTGCCGGTTAAGGCAAGTTCGGG
>NZ_JBAFSM010000012.1:0-122440 GCF_036688125.1 Pannus brasiliensis CCIBt3594
ATCTTTCCGCGAGGTTTCTATCTTCCCCGACCCTAGAGTGATAAAAGAGCGGTAATATCCGCGTCCCCTTTTTTCACCCGAAGCTGGACGTGAGTATAAGCGGGATTCGGACAAGTGGCAATGTTAAGAACCGCCTTATCCTCTTCTTGATAAGCTAATCTAGCCGAACCTAATAATCGCTCTCTAGCCGCTAGAGCGGGTAAAGCCACGCCAACTAGCAATAGTGAAGAAACAATGACCGTTTTTTTCAACATACATCCCTCGCGAGGTAGTTTTTTTGTAAAAAGAATACTCCTAGAACCGGAGCGCTCCCTTCGTGTGTAGAGAAAAGTGAAAGATCTCGCGCGTCCCCGGCAGACTCGATCGGGTTCCGGCAAAATCGGCGCACTTTTCTCACATTACCGGGATCGTCGATTTTTTCGCTCGATCGGTTCCCGATTCGCGCTCGATCGCTCTTGACTATCAAGCACAGGAAGTAGAAATTCTAGAAAACCCACCAACTCGATCGGGTGAGGATGTATTACCGAACTTCCTCTTAAGCCTAGTGCCGATCTGGTAGACTCGATCGCTATCCCGTCCCATTTAACCCCGAACACTTGTTACAATTTTAATAACCGCGTCGGTTTCGATAACATCATGTCACCGGAAGAGAATTATCAATTATTAAAATGGCTTCACCGCAACCGTCGAGAACTACTGAGGTTGTACAAGAATCAATACGTGGCTTATACGTTCGATCGAATGCTCGCTCACGGTGAAAATCTAGACGAGGTACTAGCCGCCGCGTCCGCCACGGGAGAACTTTTCGGAGTTTATCTAGTCCCCCCCCGAAGCGCTTCCGTTCAGATTTTACCGGTTTATTTCCGTTCGATCGCTCGTCACGACTGGCAACCGAATTATCATGTCAGATTAGCCCATAGAGAGCAGGAACTAACGAACCCTATGCTGGTAGACTCTGGAGCGGAATTAAGCCTAATATCGTACAAAATCGGTCGAGATTTAGGATTCACTTTAGCGGATTCAGAATCACGGTTGCTCGCGGAAACGATTGGCGGTCGCGTGGAATATGTTCTTCGAGATGTAGAGATGACAATTAACGAGCGCTCTTTTATCGCTCCCGTCGCTTGGTTACAAAATCCTACAGATGGCGAACAATTATTACTCGGCCGTGAAGTAGTATTCGATCGCTTTAATATCGAGTTCAGACAAGCGGAAGAACGAATTATCTTTACTTGGCGAGAGTAAAGAACCCGCGCGACGATCACCTATATCTTTCAGAATTCTTACCGTCTAGGCTGTAACACTTACTTAACTTTCAAGATAATTAGTTAAAAATTGGGATACCTCTCTAATCATATCTATCACATTTTGTTTCGTAAACTCGTCGGGCTTTCCATGAGCCGCACTATTTCGTATATCGGCTAATGCGGTTATCCGTTTTTGCATCAGCTTATTGTATACTCCCGCTTTAGCCAAATCAACGTTCATCTTATCCATCGAATCTTGCTTTCCTCGTTCGATACCTTTTCTATCACATAAATCTCGCAATGCTGTTTCTAATACAATCCCAGCGATCACAGCCGCGGCTGTCAGATAACCATTATTTAATAACTCGTTGGCTTGTTCAAGCTCGGACTCAAACACTTCCGCCTGTACAAGTGATCTGATTGATGATAGATAGCCTCCTTCAAAATCTTCTTTTGCCGCTAAAAATATAGCTTTCAAACTCTTGAAGCTAGTGTGGTTCGTCCAATCTGAACTCTCTTCCTCTTTCTCGAACTGCTGATAATATTGTGAATTTTCACCACAAACTTTCGACAATAAGTTTTTAACTTTTATTTTCCAGTTGAGTAAAACATGGTAATCGATATCACTGCCATTAGAACTATTAGATACTTCTACTTTAGTTGCTTGAATTTCTAATTCATCAAAACGTTGTTTAAAAATCTTGTTCATTCCGAAAAGCCTCGAAAAAATAAAAGATATGATTACTATTCAATTAAATAGTAATCATGATCAGATAATACCGAACACTTCAGTATAACTATTCTATAAGTTGTTGGACTGCAATTTCTAGCTTTTACCCTTCCTCCTCGGAGACCGGTTGGTATTTCTTGATCAAAGCGATCGACTGGCCGACACTTTCCGGGAAGATCACCACCAATCCCCCCTCGGAAACCGTCGCTAACGCCTTCTCTAACGCTTCCGTCTCGTCGAGAATCACTTCCGGGTGTAGACTCGAATTCTCCTCGTTAATCCCCTTGAGAATTAAATCCGCCACCTCGCCGCGCGCGCGACCGCGGGTATCGTTATCTTCCTTCACGATAATCCGATCGAACATTCCCGCCGACAATTTCCCTAACAGAATTAAATCATCGTCGCGTCGATCGCCGGGGCCGCCGACTACCCCCACTTTCTCCCCTTTCCAATTACGGACGAAACCGCCGACCGCCTCGTAACCCGCGGGATTGTGCGCGTAATCGATGAGCGCGTGATGGTGTCCGAGATTAAACAGATTCATCCGTCCTGGCGTTTGCGCCGCCGAGGGTTTAAACGTTCTCACCCCCTGACGGATCACTTCGATATCCACCCCCTGCACGAAGGTCGCCAAACAGGCCGCCAACGCGTTCGCGATCATGAAAGGAGCCATTCCCCCCATCGTCACGGGAATATTCACCGCCTCCTCGACCCGTAGCGTCCATTCCCCTTCGAGAATCGACAGATACCCATTCTCGTAAACCGCCGCCATACCGCCGCGACGGACGTGATCCTTAATAATCGGATTGTCCGGATTCATCGAAAAATAGGCGATTTTCCCCTTCACCTGCGGGACCATGCCGACCACGAGGGGATCGTCGGCGTTGAGTACCGCGTAACCCTTCTGGCTGACCACTTCCGCGACCACGCTTTTCACTTTCGCCATCTGTTCGATCGTGTCGATGTCGCCGATTCCCAAGTGATCCGCGGCCACGTTGAGAACCACCCCCACATCGCACTGATTGAAGGCTAATCCCGATCGCAGAATCCCCCCCCGCGCCGTCTCTAACACGGCGATCTCTACAGTGGGATCTTTCAGGATCACGCTGGCGCTGTAGGGGCCGGTATTATCGCCCTTCTCCACTAAATACTCATCGATATAAATGCCGTCCGTGGTGGTAAAACCGACCACTTTTCCCGTCTGCCGGTAAATATGCGCGGTTAAGCGGCTCGTCGTCGTTTTTCCGTTCGTTCCCGTGAGCGCGATAATCGGCACGCGGTTGGGAGTCCCCTCCGGGAACAGCATATCGATCACCGGCGCCGCGATATTGCGGGGTAGGCCGCGGCTGGGGGCGACGTGCATCCGGAATCCGGGCGCGGCGTTGACCTCGACGATCACCCCGTCCACTTCCCGTAACGGTTTGCGGATATCGGGAGTCACCACGTCGATCCCCGCGATGTCCAGACCGATTAATTTCGCGACCCGTTGGCAGATCCAGACGTTTTCCGGGTGGATCTCGTCGGTGCGATCGACCGCGATCCCGCCGGTACTCAGGTTCGCCGTCGCTCTCAGGTAGGCGATCGCTCCCTCGGGTAACACGGTTCCCAGATCGTAACCCTGCCGCATTAGCACATTTAGTGCCGTTTTGTCAATCGTTATTTTGGTTAAAACGTTGGCGTGTCCCTCGCCGCGGTTGGGATCTTGGTTGGTAATCTCGATCAGTTCCTCGATCGTCGATCGACCGTCCCCGACAACGTGCGCGGGAATCCGCTCGGCCACCGCCGCCACTTTGCCGTTAATAACCAAAACACGGTGATCGCTCCCGCGATAGAACCGTTCCACGATCACGCTTCTCGTTTTCGAGGCCGCGCTGGCGAGATCGTAGGCTTCCTCGGCTTCCGGACGGCTATTCACATCGATCGTGATCCCCCGGCCGTGATTACCGTCGAGGGGTTTCACGACGATCGGGAACCCGCCCACCTCCTCGATCGCGTCGTCTAACTCGTCGAGATACTGGATCACGGTTCCCCTGGGAACGGGAATCCCCGCGTCTTTTAAAATCGTTTTCGTGCCTTCCTTATCACAGGCCAACTCGACCGCCAGAATCCCCGACATACTGCTTAAAGTTGCCTGGATGCGCTTCTGGTGAACCCCGTAGCCCAACTGCACCATCGCCCGCGCGCTTAATAGCAACCAGGGAATATTTCTCGCTTCCGCTTCCTTGACGATCGTTTCGGTGCTGGGGCCGAGCGAGGCGTTGGCGCAGAGATCCCGTAAATCGGCGAGATCCTGTTCCAGTTCCGCTTTCGGATAGGTTCCCGTATCGACGATCGACTGACACATCCGCACGGCGGCCCGTCCCGCGTAACGTCCCGCTTGCTCGTCGGCGTACTCGAACACCACGTTATAGACTCCCGGCGTGGCGGTTTCCCGCGTGCGACCGAAACCGACCGGCGTTCCCGCGAGTTCCTGTAGTTCCAGGGCGACGTGTTCGATAATATGCCCCATGTAGGTTCCCTTCTGCACCCGTTCCAGAAATCCCCCCCGATAGCCCGGCGAGCAGAAATGTTCTACCAAGCTCGGCAGAGCCTCCACCAATCCCTCGTAAAATCCGGGTATCTCGTTCGACGGCCGGTTCGCCAGGTTTTCGAGATCGAGGCGCATGACAATAAGCTTTTCGCGGCGGATACTCCAGTAGTTGGGGCCGCGTAGGGTTTGGGTTCGGAGAATTTTCATGGTTGAGGTGACGTTCGCTGACGAGAAGCAACAAGGAAGCCGTTTTTTATTGTCTTGTCCGGGGAGATCCACAAACTGTTCATGGTGAACAGTTTCTAGGAGAGTTCGTTAAACGGTTTTGGCGATCGGTCGATGTTTTTTCAAATGATAACAGTCACCGTAGGAAAGAATATGTAAGCGTAAATTGTGCAGGCTCAAAGGTTCGGCGGCCGTCACCGTCGCCTGATTGGTATAGGACATCTCCCGCGCGTCCAGTACCGTGACCGTCCCGCAACCGATCACCGTGAGGGTTCCGTCGCGCTCGAACATGGCGCAGGTATCTTCGTCGATGCCGATGCCGATGCGTTCGGGATAACCGGACACGGCACTGAGGAGACGCGCCATCCGATTGCGGTTGTGGAAATGCTGATCGACGATCACCTCCGGGATAATGCCCAATCCCATCGCCATATCGACGAGGGCGCGATTGGGAGCCTCGCCGCTACTGCCCCCGGCGATCATGTGATGTCCCATCACCGCGGCCCCGGCGCTGGTTCCCGCGAGGGTCATCTCTCCCTGTTGTACCCGTTGGCGAATCCGTTCCATGAGGGGGGTATCGGCGAGTAGTCCGCACAGACGCAGTTGATCGCCCCCGGTCAGGAACACCCCCGTACATTCTTCGATATAGGCTTGAAATTGCGGGTCTTCTCCCTGGACGCGATCGCGGATATCCATTACCTTGACGTATTTCGCTCCCATTTCCTCGAAAATCCGTTGATAGCGATCGCCGATCAGGACCGGTTCTCTAGAGGCGGACGGGACGATCGCCAGTACCGCTTCCGTTCCCCCCGATCGCGCCCAAAAGGTTTGCAGGATTTCCTTGCCGTGGACTTTATCTTCCGCGCCCCCGATCACCAAGATCGCTGTTTTCAGCGGTGTCGGGCTGGGGTTGTCCGGTTGTTGGGTTTCGAGATCGATGATCATGTCGCTGAACGAGTAAGCATTCTAGGTAAGGGAAGGGGTTTCGAGGCGAGAAACGGGGCGGATTCGCTTCAATACTTTCATCGGGGCCGATCGCGCGGGCGAGGGTACTATCGTCCGGGATTATATCGGGAAAAAGTTCCCGGATAAAGTATCGGGAGAGATAATCGCCTTCTACTAAAAGAGGGAGATCGGCAAAGACTTTCCCCGGCGCGTCGGTCGATCTCTCGGAACCGGATCGCGGGTTCGGGCCGGGCTTCGAGAGAGTCGAAGGTCGCCACGATAGCCGGATAGGTCGCGAGATAGTACAGCTTAGTGTATCACGTTCACGAGATAGTCCCGAAAGAAAATTCCCGAAACGGGCCCGAAAGGGCCCGCGGGAAAATGTTACAGTAAACCCGATCCCTATCTAGGCGTTTCCTATTTATTCCCGTGCGCTTCGACATTATCACGTTATTCCCGGATTTTTTTACCTCTCCCCTGCGATCGGGATTGTTAGCCAAGGCGTTAGAGCGGGAGATCGCCCGGGTGAATCTGGTGAATTTACGAGATTTCGCCCACGATAAACATCGCCGGGTCGATGATGAACCCTACGGGGGCGGTGTGGGGATGTTACTGAAGCCGGAACCGATTTTCGAGGCGATCGAGTCCCTGCCGGTTCTCCCCCGTCGCGAGATTATCCTGACGACTCCCCAGGGACAACCCCTCGATCAAGCCCTGTTGAAAACTTTCGTCACCGATTACGATCAACTGGTGCTGATCTGCGGTCACTACGAGGGCATCGACGAGCGGGTTCGGGAGTACCTGGTGACGCGGGAGGTATCTCTGGGCGATTTCGTGTTAACCTGCGGCGAGATCCCGGCGCTGACGATCGTGAACGGGGTGACGCGACTGTTACCGGGGACGGTGGGTAAGGAGCAATCGTTAAAATCGGAAAGTTTCGAGGAGGATTTACTGGATTATCCCCAGTACACGAGACCGCCGGTGTTCCGCGGTTGGGAGGTTCCCCCCGTCCTGCGATCGGGTAACCATCGCGATATCGCCGAGTGGCGCCACCGACAACAGCTAGAGCGCACGAGGGAACGTCGGCCGGATCTCTGGGAAAAATGGCTGGAACGGAATCGGCCGATCGTCAACGAAGAGGGATAAGCAAGCCCCCTCGTATGGGGTGTGGGGAAATGGGGAGACGGGGAGATTTTTCGGAGAGAAGGGGAAGGGGAAAAGGGAAAAGAGCTTTCTTCATCCTTTCCCCTCTCTCGCCTCCTGACTCCTTACACTACACCTCGTCCCCTGTTGTTGACCCGCGGATAGTAACGGGAGGACGGAGAGAAAATCCGCCCTTTCCGTCCTAAGTTTCTTCCCCGAAATCGACGTAGCTGACACCGGTTTTCTGATCGGTGAGGGCTTTGCGATATTTATCGTAAATTTCCACGCCCACGAGTTGCTCGGTAAAGGGTTTCGGTAGCTTGTATTGGGCCGCGGGATACTCGCCGCGGATGCCGAGAATCGCTTGATAGGGTCGATACCATTGACGCAGGATTTGGAGTAACTCGGCGAAGATCGGGTAGGATTTTTGATGTCGATAACCGAGCGCGATCACTTGGAGCATTCGAGCGTAGGTGTCGGGTTTGTGTTTGCGATCGGGAACCCCGATAATCGTTTTGAGTTTGTCGAAAACATCGTACTTCCCGATGACCAAAGCGGATAAGGTTTTATAGTCGATCACGTCTTTCTCCCGGATCGACACCACCATATTCGAGATCGTCGTCAGAATCGTGTAGTCCGCCAGTTGATAGGCTTTGAACAGCGAGAAAAGTTTCAATCCTAACTCGAATTTGGCGAGACGAGCGAGTTCTTTTTGGTATTCCTGTAGCGCGATTTTGCCCTCTTCGGTTTTCACCTCGGGCAGGATCTCGGCTAGTTTCGCTTTCACCTTGGCGTTAAACGCGTCTCTATCTTCGTGATCGGTTAGGATACTCTCGATGTATTGATAGAATTCCTGTTGTTTTAGACTCCGGTATCGGAGTTCGGTTTGGTCGAGTCTTAAGAAACTATCTTTCGCCTCGATCGCCGCTTGCAGGAATTTTAAACTTTGCGCTAACCCCTCGTACTCGTCGATCCCTTTGTCCAGACAGTATTTAATTTTGATATAGAGGATAAACTCTTGATTGCTAAACTTGTAGCTATCGATCGCCTCCATCGATTTGGCGAAGATCCGCAGGGCCATCATTTCCGCGTCATGAACACTCTGAACGGTTTCGGGAATCTCCAATTTTCCCCCCCCGAATAATTTTCCCAATAATCGGGTGATAATTCCTCCCTCTCCGAAGACAGGGCGTTTCCACCACGGAAGCGACGCGCTCGTGTCCGTGTTTAAAGATGTTTCGATCCCTTTGCTCATGATTAGTCTCCTTGATTAGATAGATTGAGAATTTTTTTCCCGAGCGAATTTTAGCCGAGGACACGTCCGACGCGAGCGGTATTTCTGGGACGGGTGAAGTGTGGCGAGCTTTTCAATTTTCGGTGATAACGAAAGGGAACTAAAATCAATGATCTATATCACCATACTGTCACGATCTGTAAAGGCTTTCCCCTATGATCCTCATTCCCCCTAATCTTGACAACTGTATTTGTACGTGGCTGGAATCCCTGTACCCGGAGGAAGGTTGCGGTTTACTACTAGGTGAATTGACGGAGACGGGGGCGAGGGCGATCGAGGCGTGGCCCGCGGAAAACACCTGGACGGGAGATAAAAAAACGCGCTTCGAGATCGCGCCGGAAGCAATGTTCCGGGCGCAAAAAACGGCGCGCGAGCGGGGGTTAGAGATTATCGGCGTGTACCATTCCCACCCGGATCACCCGGCGATCCCCTCGTCCACCGATCGAGAATTGGCCTGGCCGGGTTATTCCTACGTGATTGTTTCGATCGGTAACGGGAAGGCGATCGAGGCGCGATCGTGGCGACTCGATGAAAACGAACGCTTTCAAGAAGAAGCGATCGAACGCGCCTAAAACGTCACCACGCTCCGGATCGAATCCCCCGTTTCCATCAACTCGAACGCCTCGTTAATTCTCTCTAAAGGTAAAACGTGCGTGATCAGATCGTCGATATTAATCTTCCCGTCCATATACCAATCGACGATCTTCGGCACGTCGGTACGTCCTCTCGCCCCCCCGAAAGCCGTTCCTTTCCAGACGCGCCCGGTCACTAACTGAAACGGCCGGGTACTGATCTCCTGTCCCGCGCCCGCGACCCCGATAATCGTGGAAACGCCCCACCCTTTATGACAGCACTCTAGAGCCTGACGCATCACGTTCACGTTGCCGATACACTCGAAACTATAATCCGCGCCCCCCTTGGTGAGATCGACTAGGTATTTCACCAGATCCGGCCCGACTTCCGTCGGATTAACGAAATGGGTCATCCCGAATTTTTCCGCGAGTTCTTTTTTCTTGGGGTTAATATCCACACCGATAATCATATCCGCGCCGACTAACCGCGCCCCTTGAATCACGTTCAGGCCGATGCCCCCCAAACCGAAAACCACCACTTTCGATCCCGGTTCCACTTTCGCCGTGTTGATCACCGCGCCGATGCCCGTCGTCACCCCGCACCCGATATAACAAACTTTGTCGAAAGGCGCGTCGGGACGGATTTTCGCCAGGGCGATCTCGGGGACGACCGTATAGTTGGCGAAGGTAGAGGTTCCCATGTAGTGATAGAGTTTCTGTCCGTCGAGGGAAAAGCGACTGGAACCGTCCGGCATTACCCCCCGTCCCTGCGTCTCGCGGATCGCCTGACAGAGATTGGTTTTAAAGCTCAAACAATACTCGCACTGACGACATTCGGGTATATATAAAGGAATGACGTGATCGCCCACCTGAAGGCTGGTGACACCCTCGCCCACTTCTACCACGATCCCCGCGCCCTCGTGGCCGAGAATGGCGGGAAATAATCCCTCGGGATCGGCCCCGGATAGGGTATAAGCGTCGGTATGGCAGATGCCGGTCGCTTTAATCTCCACCAGTACCTCGCCGGCTTTCGGGGGTTCGAGTTGTACGGTTTCGATGCTCAGGGGTTTTCCCGATTCCAGGGCAACAGCCGCTCTCACGTCCATAGAAATTCGATGGCTAAAGTTTCACTCTCCCCATCATAGAACAGACCCCCGCGCCCGAATCACGATTTCCGGGTGAGGGCTAAAAGTTGAGCGATCGAGGGTTACAGTCTTTTTCTCTGTCTTAATCGAAAGCCGTAGCGCTATATCTAGCGGTCGTATCGCTATTTCCGGCCAACGTCTTCCCTCATCTTACCGTTGCGAGTCGGGCGCGAGCGGATTTTTCCGATAACAGCGAACGGTAATGTGATAGGGATGAAAAATCTCTAAAAAATTCCGTTGCAGGGTTTGAAAAAATACGGTAATGATTTGTGGATCGTCCAGATGAAAGGGATACTCCCCGTCGAATCCCTTGAAAAAGTACCAATTGATAATAGCGGTTCCCTCGGGCTGTAGCCATTGATAGAATTGTTGTAGTTGCGCGTGGGGCGCGGGTAAATGTTCTAGGACATCTAAACAGACAATCGTGTCGAATTTTCGCTCGACGGGAACTTCATAACAGAACGTGATTTTAGAATCGAGGTTTAATCGCTCGGCTCGGAAACGCACGAATTCATGATGGAGGGGATTGAGATCGCAATAGGTCACTCGATCGACCGCGGGATTCATCGCGGCGGCGATGGCGTGAGTCCCGATCCCGCCGCCGAATTCTAACACCTCTCCCCGCGCGCGCTCGTCGATTAATTTCAGGGTTTCGCCGATATAGTCCCGGCTCGATAAATGCCAGGCGGATAATTCAAATAAATAATTTTCTTTGACTTTATCTCGATAAAAATCCTCGGGATTTGTCCAAGAAAAATCATGATGGGCGAGATTGGCTAGGGATTGTTTGGCGAGGGCTAATTTCGCCTGTAAAATTTCTCGATCGATTTGGAGAAAATCCTGTAAATGAACTTCTAAATCGAAAGAATTCTGTTGGAATTCGGTGAGCGAGCGTGACAGGCAAACATTATCAACCATAGAAATAATTAGATCGGTAATATACGGTTCGTTCAACTAAAATCGGGCGATCGATAACGATACGGTTCGGGTAAAAACGCGCGCGGGAAAGTCCGAAAAGTGAAGTTGGAATTTCCAGCGATCTTTACACGATATCTGGAGCAATCGCTTATCGGTCTTCGCGCTCGGCCCTCGAACACGGCTCGATCGATACGGGAATGGTTACTACGCGAACCTTATTTTACCAGACCTAACGATAGAATCGCGAACGAGCGCGGGGATTCCGCGAAACGATCCTTTCCGATCGAGCGTTTCTAGCTTTCCGTTGCCCGATCGGTTTCCCGACGCGCGAATCGTGCCATTTTCTTAATCATGAACGATCAGGTGTCGATCGCTATCCAAACTGATCCAACCCTGACGCTGGAACTCTCCCAGCAGTCTCGTCACCGTTACCCGCGTCGTGCCGATGGCGTTGGCGAGATTCTGGTGGGTTAGTCGCACACTTAACCGACTTCCCCCGGCGATCGGCTGTCCCATTTCCCGTTTTAATAGCTGTAATAGTTGCTGTAACCGCTCCTCGACGCGTTTTAGCCCGGCGATCGCGAGAAGCGCCTCCGTTTGTTGCTGACGACGGATTAACTGCTCGAACATCGTCCGCGTTAGCTCGATCGAGTTTTCCATCTCCGCGGCCGTGTACCGGCGTAAATACACTTCCGAGAGCGCCCGCGCGTGATAGGCTTCCAAATAGGTGAGCGGTAGACCGAAAAACGCCCCCGGTTGTAACCAACCGAGTAAAATCTCTTCCCCCCCCTGGGATACTTGTCCGATCTGCGCCGTTCCCCGATACAATTGCCAGAAACCATCCCGACTCAAGGGAATATTTTCCCCTCGATCGTAATAATGTAAACGGCGAGTCTCGCTAAAGTCCTCTCGAAACGGCGCGGTGAGGGGAATCGGGGTCAGCAACATGAGCGGCGGATCTCTCGGTATCGAAAGAGGATGGGTTTCACCGTAACTCTACCGCGCCAAGGTAAACATCCGGTAATCCCTCGATTAACCCCCGGCTAAGGAAGGCAATAGGCAGAAGAGGGAATACGGAATAATTCGCTCTAAAATCCCGATCGAAACCGATTGATTTTTTCAATCGGATTTTTTCTCGATTTTAGATTCTCGAAAATGAATTCCGCCAGAGGTCTCTTCCCGATCGAATCCAAACCTAGTGAATTAGGGTTTTGGAGAATAGATCGGGCTTTTTGCCGACTATAGAGTATTTTCTTCCTGATTTCTCCCCCTGGCTCCTGACTACCTGGCCACGGGACAATTTTTGAAGTCCCCGAGAAGTCTAATGATAAACTAGGCTCGTGGGGTCGGCGCGATTCCCACCCTACGAGCCTAAAAACAACCGAATTGTAATGACAGCAACTTACGATTACCTTATCATCGGTGGTGGGATCACGGGGTCAGCCCTAGGTTATGAACTGGCCCGGAAAGGACAAAAAGTTTTACTCCTAGAGCGAGAACCCGCGCCGGGTAACGCCACGATGTATAGTTACGGGGGTCTGGCCTACTGGTCGGGAACGACGGAAATCACCCGAAAATTATACCGAGAAGGTATTGACATTCACCGCAATTTATGTAATGAACTAGAGGCGGATACGGAATTTCGCGAGATCGATCTCGTCCTGACGATCGGGGCGGGCGAAGATCCGGTGGCGGTGGCGAAAAGTTTCGAGGGATTCGACATCCGCCCGGAATTACTCGACGTTCGCGAGGCGATCGAACTCGAACCCCTTCTCGACCCCGACGCGATATCCGGGGTTCTGCGACTGCCCCACGGTCACATCAACGCGGGCAAAACCAACCGCGCCTATCAAGACGCTTTCCGTCGTCACGGGGGAGCGATCGCCATCGAACCGGCGATCGAATTAATTCTCGACGATCGAATCGTTCGCGGGGTTAGAACTCCCGTTAGCGAGTATCGGGCCCGGACCACGATCGTCTGCGCGGGCGGATTAACCCGTTCTTTCCTACAAAAAGCGGGAATTTCGGTCAGATGCTACTTCACGCGCGCCGCGATGATCGCGCTCGAACCGACGGATCTCGAACTGCGTACCCTCGTCATGCCGGCCACCGGACGGCGGATTTTTCTGGAACGGCAGGTGAGCGAGGGAGAGAGAGAGGGAATCTGGGACGAAACCACCGCGGAGGCGATCGATAGCGTCCTGGAACCCGGCGCGATTCAATTCGGCGATCGAAGTCTCTATATCGGTCAGGTTAGCGCCATCGTTACCGATCCCTTCGCCCGTTTAGACGCGGAAAGTACGGAGGCGAATATTCGGAATCTGGTGGGTCAATTTCTGCCGGCACTGCGGGATTTACCCGGAACGTACCGGGAATGTCTGGTAGCTTTCGCTCCTTTCAATCGTCCGGTCATCGGCCCGATCGACGGATTCGAGGGAATTCAAGTCTTTTCGGGCTTTACTAGCACCCTCGTGGCCGCCCCTCCTCTGGCAAAACATTTCGCCCGCTATTTAGTGGGAGAGCCGGAGGAAATGATCGGTGAATTTACGGACAACTAAAGTTAGGAAACAATACGACTGAATCTATCTCCCCTGCTAGATTTTTTCGGTCTCGGTTACGAGCTTGACATCGAGGCCCGATCGGGTTAGTCGACTCTTTCCAGTTGCCAGAGAATTTGGTTGCCCTCCCGTCGCACTCTAGACACGACCCAATTCCGCCACGGCCAGTGATCGCCCCGGGCCGTGACCGCGCTGGCGTTGATATCCATTAAATCCGCCAGTTCCGAGCTAGTGATCAAGTAGCCTTTCCTGGCGACTTCATCAGCGATTCGCAGGGTATCGATCACGTTTTTTAGCTGGACGACACGTTCGCCGCGGGGTAATTGCTCCTCGTTATGATTGTTGCTAACAATATCCAACATGACGGTTCCATTGCCTCGATACAATATTTTCTAAACATTGTTGAACGAGGGATAAATCACTCTCGCCCATAGTTTAATTCTATAGATTTCGTCAATAAAAGTTGTCACAACAAAAGTCATATCTTCAGGGTCGCGTTGTCACATCCCGTAAAAATGGGTCAATTCCAAGCGACATCGAGACCCGATCGAAGCGCGCTTTTGTCACGATCGAAAATCAACGATCGTCTGTCGGTAAAAATCGGGCATTCCCGTATCCAGATAGCGCCCGCGCATGACCCGACCGAGTAACTTTCCCTCGCTCGCCAACGCGTCTAGGGCGGTCGTGAGTTGAAATTCTCCCTTATAGCGTTGATTAGTAGAGATTTGCGCTTCTAAACGCTCGAAAACTACCGATTCTAAAATATATAATCCGAACGCTCCTAAATATTCATTTTCTCGTAACCCATCCACGCGCAGGACGGAACGGGCGATTTCCGGGGTCGGTTTCTCCTCCATGCGATCGATCTTCAGGATTTCCGCTCCCTCTAACCAACAACCGCCGACAATACCCGCTTTATAGAGAATTTCCTCGGGCATCTGGGTCAGTGCCATCGTACTCACCCGATAGCTCTCGAAAGCTTCCATTAGCTGTTTCGAGCAAGAGATCTCGCTATCGGAGCGGTAGAGATGATCGCCGAGGGTTAGTAAAAAAGGTTCGCCGTTGACCCAATCTTTCCCCTGATACACCGCGTGGCCGTAGCCTTCCTGTTCGCGCTGGGGGATCAGGGCGATCCGCCGGCCGAGATCGACGAGATAGCGATCGATCTCGCGATTTTCCGGCGATAGTTTGCGCTGTAGTTCCTCGGGTGCCGGACGGTAGAAAAAATCCTCGAATAGCTCCCGATCGCTCTCCTGAATGATAATGCCGATTTCCTCGATCCCCGCGCTCAAGACCTCCTCGACCAGTTTGAGAACGATCGGTTTGGCCCGGCCGTCGCGATCGATCACCGGGAAAAACTCTTTTTTAAAGACCTTCGAGGCGGGAAAAAGACGGGTACCGAAACCGGCGGCGGGAATCAGGGCTTTTTTAACGATCGACACGATTTTCCCTCAACTATGGATTCTCGGTTCGGGGTGAAGGGTGGACAGGATCTCGCTCTCGATCGCCGCGAGTTCCTCCAGACGTTGAGCGACGACGGCTCGATCGTGGTAGGTATCGGCCAGTACCCAATAAATGCCGTAATGACGCGCCTCCGAGGCCATCAATTCCCGATAGAAATCCGCCAGTTCCCGATCGGGACAGTGTTCGGCCAGCAAACCCAAGCGCTCGTGCGATCGGGCCTCGATCAGCGCGGAGATTAACAGGGAGTCTAACAAGCGATCGGGTTCCGCGGGACGGATCCGCGCTTTTAATCTCGCTCCGTAGGGAGGCGCGTTCAGGGGAGCGAGGGGAATTCCCCGGCGATCGAGCCATTGATTCACCCGCTCGAAGTGATCTAGCTCCTCGCTGGCGATCGCCGTCAGTTTCCGCACCAGGAGAGCGAGAGAGGGATAGCGGAACATGAAATTTAGGGCCACTCCCGCCGCTTTCCGCTCGCAGTGGGAATGATCGAGCAGGATCGTGTCCAGGTTGGCGATCGCCTGTTCGATCCACTCCCCGGAAGTGGGAGTCACCAATAGATTCATCTTGGGCGTTTCGGTGGCGATCACGATACCTCTCCTGGGGATTACGGTCGATCGTCAGCGGTCGGGAGAAAAACAACCGAACCGCGGAGCGTCGCTATAAATAATCGGGAAAATTGCTATATTCAGTATATTATATCGATTTTCGGAAGTAATAAACGCGAGCGAAATTCCGATTCGATCGCGCGCTCAAGTAAAGATAAATCGGTTTCACGTAAAATTTTGGAGCGAATTTTTCTGTATTCCTCCTCCTAACTCCTGCCGAAAAGCGGTCAGCGGTCAGCATTCAGCTAATCGCTCTTAAATAGTAGCTAAGGCTAAAAAACTCGCCTCTTAAAAGCTGATAGCCGGACGCTGATAGCTAAAAGCCTCCTGACTCCTGACTCCTCTTCCCCCGTCCCCCCCGATCCGATACAATTATCGGTTGTATTCCATGAGATAAACGTGATCGAGCGTTATACCCTCCCCGCGATGGGGAATCTTTGGACGGATAGATATAAGTATCAAACGTGGCTAGAAGTCGAAATAGCCGTCTGTGAGGCACAAGCGGAATTAGGGTACATCCCGCGGGAAGCGGTAGAGGAAATTAAAGCCAGGGCGAATTTCGATCCCGATCGGGTGTTAGAAATTGAAAAGGAAGTGCGTCATGACGTGATCGCTTTCCTGACGAACGTGAACGAGTACGTCGGGGACGCGGGACGCTATATCCATCTCGGGTTAACCAGTTCCGATGTGCTGGATACCGCCCTATCCCTGCAAATGGTGGCGAGTTTAAACCTGATTCTCGAACAGTTAGAGGATTTTATCCAGGCGCTCCGCTATCGGGCGCAGGAGCATCGGAACACGGTGATGGTCGGTCGTTCCCACGGGATTCACGCCGAACCGATTACTTTCGGTTTTAAACTGGCGGGATGGCTGGCGGAAGTTCTCCGCGGTCGCGATCGTCTTATCCGTCTCCGCAAGGATATCGCCATCGGTAAAATCTCCGGCGCGGTGGGAACCTACGCCAATATCGACCCCCGTATCGAGGCGCTCACCTGTCAGAAATTGGGACTGGAACCGGATACGGCCTCGACTCAGGTGATCTCGCGCGATCGCCACGCCGAATTCGTGCAACAATTGGCGCTACTGGCCGCCTCGATCGAGCGTTTCGCCGTCGAGATCCGTAACCTGCAAAAAACCGACGTGCTGGAAGTGGAGGAATTTTTCTCCAAGGGGCAGAAAGGCTCTTCCGCGATGCCCCACAAACGCAACCCCATCCGCTCCGAACGCTTGACCGGGATGGCGAGAATGGTGCGCGCGCACACGGTCGCCGCGCTGGAAAACGTCGCCCTCTGGCACGAGCGGGACATTTCCCATAGTTCCGTCGAGCGCGTCATGTTGCCGGACGCTTGCATTTTAACGCACTTTATGCTATACGAGATCACCGAACTGGTGAAGAATCTCCTCGTCTACCCCGAGAACATGAAACGTAATATGAACGTTTACGGGGGGGTGATCTTCAGTCAGCGGGTGCTATTAACCCTCGTCGGTAAGGGAATCAGCCGCGAGGAGGCGTATAAAATCGTTCAGGAAAACGCCCATCGAGCTTGGAACACCGAGAACGGCAATTTTCACGATTTTATCGCCGGCGATGAACGGGTGAAAGCGATTCTCTCCACCGCGGAAATCGAGGAGTGTTTCGATCCGACCGTTCACCTCAAACATCTCGACACGATTTACCAGCGTCTAGACATTTAATCTTCTGCCCGTTTCCAAAGAACGCGCCTCCTCGATCCATTTCCGAACTAACTCGACGGGGGGGCAAAAGTCTTTACTTTGAAACGTGGCCACCTGAAAACGGAGGATCTGACGGTGGAGACGGGGGACGGGAACGCTCGTGAGTTGTAAGGCCGAGGCGATCCCCGAGTGTAGGAGTAAACCGCAATACTGACAGCCCACGCTGGGTAAACGGGCGAGATCCGCGAGGGCGGCCCATTTATTGATGTATTGCAGGTGAATTTGTAGTCGCGCCGCGAGAGATTGTTTTAGCCGGGGGGTTTTCGTTTCGAGTAACAATTCGCGGGTGTTGACGATGCCGCGGGTTTTGAGATCCGTCGATTGCTGGGAACTCAAACCCGGTAAGTTCTCGATCGGCCAGTAACAGGGTTTCATGAGATCGGTTGCGGAAAGGTTAGGAAAGGCAAGGTAGAGCTACGAGATAGTCACGTCCGTACAGGAGGCAAAAACGGGATGGAGAGCGCGAGACCGTTCGCTCTCGAAAAAATCACGTTGGTCATCCGACGCTAAAAAGTGTGAAGAAGCAAGCTGTTGTCTACTTCTATTTTACCCGCAAAATCAAAAGACCCGATCTCTATATCGAGAGATCGAGTCGATCGTTAACTCACGTTAAATTGAACGAGGGGACTAACGACGGGAATTAGTAGTCGAAGTCACCACCACCGGCGGGCGCGGCGGCTTTTTCTTTCTCGGGTTTATCGACGACGATACATTCGGTGGTGAGAACCATCCCGGCGATCGAGGCGGCGTTTTGCAGGGCCGAGCGGGTCACTTTCGCGGGGTCAACGATCCCGGACTCGAACATATCGGAGAATTCTCCGCTGGCGGCGTTGTAACCGACGTTAAACGGTTTTTCTTTGACGCGTTCGGCGATAACCGCGCCGTTTTGACCGGCGTTCTCGGCGATGCGTTTTAGGGGAGCGGCGATCGCGCGGGAGACGATCAGCGCGCCGGTTAACTCTTCGTTGACGAGGCTATCTTTCGCCCAGCCTTCTAACTCGGGCGCGAGGTGCGCGAGGGTGGTGCCGCCACCGGGAACGATCCCTTCTTCCACGGCCGCTTTGGTCGCGTTGATCGCGTCTTCCAGGCGGAGTTTGCGGTCTTTCATCTCGGTTTCGGTCGCGGCGCCGACTTTGATCACGGCCACACCGCCCGCGAGTTTGGCGAGACGTTCTTGCAGTTTTTCTTTATCGTAGGAAGAATCGGTTTCCTCGATCTGGCGGCGGATTTGCTCGCAACGGGCTTTCACACCGGCCTCGTTACCTTCGGCGACGATCGTGGTGGTATCTTTGGTCATGGTGATGCGACGGGCGGTTCCAAGGCTGTCGAGCTTGGTAGCTTCCAGTTTCAGACCGGCATCCTCGCTGATCACTTGACCGCCGGTTAACACGGCGATATCTTCGAGCATGGCTTTGCGGCGATCGCCGAAACCGGGGGCTTTCACCGCGGTGACGTTGAGAACGCCGCGCAGACGGTTGACCACGAGGGTGGCGAGAGCTTCTTTCTCGATGTCCTCGGCGATGATCACGAGGGGTTTACCCTGACGCGCGACCTGTTCGAGAACGGGAACGAGGTCTTGAACGAGGCCGATTTTTTTATCGGTGATCAGGATGGCGGGATCGTCGAAGACACATTCCATGCGCTCGGTGTCGGTGACGAAGTAGGGGGAGATGTACCCTTTGTCGAAGCGCATCCCTTCGGTGATTTCTAATTCGGTGGTCATGGATTTCCCTTCTTCGAGGGAGATCACGCCTTCTTTACCGACTTTATCCATCGCGGAGGCGATCATCTGACCGACTTCATCATCGTTACCGGCGGAAATCGCGCCGACTTGGGCGATCGCTTTGGAATCTTCTACCGGTTTCGCGTGTTCGGCGATTTTGCTGACGAGGAAATCGGTGGCTTTGTCGATACCTTTTTTCAGGGCGATCGGGTTGGCTCCCGCCGCCACGTTGCGTAAACCTTCTTTAACGATCGCGTGGGCGAGAACGGTGGCGGTAGTGGTTCCGTCTCCCGCGACATCGTTGGTTTTCGAGGCGGCCTGACGGATCAGGGCTACGCCGGTGTTTTCGATATGGTCGTCGAGTTCGATTTCTTTGGCGATCGTGATCCCGTCGTTAACGATCTGGGGCGCGCCGAATTTTTTCTCTAGCACCACGTTACGACCTTTGGG
This sequence comes from Pannus brasiliensis CCIBt3594, assembly GCF_036688125.1. NCBI lineage: Bacteria > Bacillati > Cyanobacteriota > Cyanophyceae > Chroococcales > Microcystaceae > Pannus > Pannus brasiliensis. The sequence continues at coordinate 19,284 of NZ_JBAFSM010000012.1, forward strand.
GCCGAGGGTTACGGCGACGGCTTCCGCGAGTAAGTCCATGCCTTTTTCCAGGGCGCGGCGAGCATCTTCGTTGTAGATAATTGACTTAGCCATAGGTTATCGTTATTCGTGCGAGTTGTAGTGGTTTCGGAAAAATGAACTATCGTTCAGAATCGGGCGGTAGAAGGAATCGGAACTATCCGGTTAATCCGTCGGGATCGAAGCTCGATGAGTTTGAAACTCCTGACTCCTGACGACTGGCTCCTGACTCCTCATCCCGACGAAAAATGCTGGAATCTAAGCCAGATTAGGCAACAGCCGCGAGAATGTCTTTTTCGGACAGGAGAACGTATTCTTCACCGCCGAGTTTGATGTCGGTTCCGGCGTATTTGGAATAGAGAACTTTATCGCCGACTTTCACTTCTAGGGGGGCGCGACTGCCATCGTCGTTGCGTTTGCCAGGGCCGACCGCGACCACTTCGCCGATCTGGGGTTTCTCTTTGGCGGTGTCGGGGAGTAAAATACCACCGGCGGTTTTTTCTTCCGAGGGGCTAACTTTGACGAAAACTCGATCGCCTAGGGGTTTAACGGTCGCCACGTTGATGCTGATTGCTGCCATGAAAGATCCTCCGTGTTTCTTCAATCGAGGGTAAGTGTCGCTTTTTTAGATTAGCACTCTTCCCTTCCGAGTGCTAATTTAGCGAACTTGGGATTCTCCCGGCAACCGCTCGATCGGTACGGTTTCCCGAACTAGCGAGGGATTTTTCCAACTTCCGGCTCTTGAATTCTCTCCCGTCGGGAGATTCGGTTTTTCGCCCGCGAGTTTATTTCCGTCGCGTCCGCGAAGGGGATCGTTTTCGGGAAGGTTTGGTTTTCGCTCGTTTTTTCCGTTTGATCGCCGAACCGATCCAATCGCTGAGGCTGTGACTCATCGCGCCCAATTCCAGGCCGACGAGAAAAGCGATCGATTCGCGGGGGTATCGCGCGTAGAAATCGATCGCTCGTTCCGGGAAAGCGCGCCAATCGGGAACGATCGCCCCGAATAGTTGCAGACACCCCAACGCGACGATCGCGACCAAGAGGAGAAAACTACCGAAGTAAAACAGACGGAACAGCGTACCGACGATCGGCCCGTGGGACAGCCAACCGCGATGGCGGATCATCGATCGATAGGGAAGCCATAGCCAGCGTAGGATTCCCCAGCGCTTGTACTGTACGGAGTGGATGTCGAGATCCGGCCCGAACATAAAGCCGCTAAACAGGTAACTTCCCGCTAATAACAGGGTTAAAGCCCCGCTACCGCTGACGAGGAAACCCATCCCGGCGATCGGGGGTAAAAAGAGGAGCGTCAGGCGATCGTGAGTTTTACCAGAAGGCATCGATCGAAAAAAAAGATACTTTTTTCAAAATCTATGCTATACTAGATAAAGTGCATTCGGGCGTTTAGCTCAGCGGTAGAGCGCCTGCCTTACAAGCAGGATGCCGGGGGTTCAAATCCCTCAACGCCCATCCCTTGCATTACTCGTCGTCAGGTATTTTCCACGCCCATCATCCAGCTTCTAAGGCGGGGTCACTCGGCTCGACTATAAGCCTACTAGGAAAAATTTGTCAATTCCCTCCCCCATTCCCCGAGCGGGAGGCAGTACCTATCAGTAAAGCTGATAGGGAAATAGATCTAAGTTTGATAAATTCCTAGGTGCTAAACAAACATCGATTTTACGATGGGTTTTCGCCCCCTAGAAGACACGATAGGGGACTGAATGAAGGGGAAACCGTACCGACCGAGATCGCGCACTTGAACGGCGAAATGGCTGAAAGGTATCTATAGCAAGGGTTCGGTCGATACACGCGCACTACATATATGCTATGCACTCTTGACAGACGTAATACGCTTAGAGTTGACCTAAGTAGCGTGAACCGAATAGTCAAACCGAGAGAGATATCGCGACGGCGATCGTGATAGCGTGAGTGTCGAAATGGTGGAGACCATGCCAGTCACGTTCCCTCACCGGGATGGGTACCGTGTCTGTCAGGGCTATTTTCGGGGCGATCGCGTTACCGCCTAGAGACTTCCCGGTGTGATTATCGACCGCTACCGATAGGTAGTTGACAAATTTTCACTTTTATGCAAGTCGCTTAAGGGAGAGAGTTGAGAGAGAGCGACTAGGTTTCGGTCGCGCGTGTTGGGCGAGAGAGTCCCTAGCTCGATTGATTTTAGGGAAAACGAGTACGGAGGGAGTCGAACCCCCGACACCCAGGACCGGAACCTGGTGCTCTATCCTCTGAGCTACGTACCCACGATAACTTTCCAGAATACTATTATAGAATACTACGATCGAACGCGGTAAAAATTCTCTCCGGCATGACCACCGAATCGCTCCACCTACTGATCAGTAACGATGACGGGATTTCCGCGCTCGGAGTCCGGACTTTGGCGAACACGCTGGCGGGCGCGGGGCATCGTGTCACCGTGGTCTGTCCCGATGGGGAGCGATCGGCCACCGGACACGGGTTAACGCTACACCATCCCATCCGCGCGGAGCGAGTGGAGGGCATTTTCCATCCGAACGCGGTCGCCTGGTCCTGTTCCGGGACTCCCGCGGACTCGGTGAAATTCGCGCTCAGTGGCGTTTTAAAAGAACGTCCCGATCTCGTTCTCGCGGGCATCAATCACGGTTCCAATCTCGGCACGGATATTCTCTATTCGGGGACGGTTTCCGCCGCGATGGAGGGCTTGATCGAGGGGATTCCCAGCATCGCCATCAGTCTGGCCAGTTTTACCGTTGTCGATTTCCAACCGGCCGCCGATTTCGCCCTGTCGCTGGTGACGAAAATCGCCCGTCATCCCTTTCCGGTTCCCACCCTACTCAATGTCAACGTTCCCGCGGTGAGCGCGTCGGCCATCCGGGGGGTGCGGATCACCCGTCAGGGATTGCGGCGCTACGAGGAAACCTTCGAGAAACGTCTCGACCCGCGGGGAAAAAGCTATTACTGGTTGGTGGGGGAGGTGGTCGAGGATATAGAACAGCCGGACTACACGCACCTACCGTCGGAGGTTCCCACGGACGTGCGGGCGATCCGCGAGAATTTTATTACTATCACCCCCCTGCAATACAATTTGACCGACGCTCGCGGTTTTCAACACCTACAGGAGAATCCTTGGTTTGACCCCTAGGGGATACATCTCGTGATATTCTGGTTCAATCAATACCGTTCGCGCTCCTATGGCCCCCTCTCAATTTGATTTTGAAGAAGAATTTGAAGAAACGCCGATCGTGACCTTATGGGATGAACAAGGTCGATCGCTGGATTGCTATCTTGACAAAGAATATACCCCTCCCGGCCGCAACGCTCTCACCTATATTCTCCTCGCTCCCGTCGATACTCCCGTGATGATCCTAGCCTGGGAAGAAGAGGCCGAGGATGAAGAATCCGACGCGTTTTTAATCGAGGATAGCGAGGAGATCGAGAAGATTTTCGCGGACGCGAAAGCGGTCTTGGCGGAGTTGGATCTCCAGCTAAAATTTACCGCCCATACTTTGACGGTGAGCGGTGAATTACCCCCGCTAGAGGACGATAATGTTCTTAGTCTGGAGATAGATTCCGAGGGACAAACCACCGAAGAGCCGGAAGAATTACAATTCTTGGCGAGCTTCTTTTTCGAGGATCAAAAATACTCGATCTATACCCCGCTCGCTCCGCTTTTGTTCCTGGCCACTTCGGACGAGGATAGAAAAAAAATAGAATTGCTTTCTCCCGATGACGAGGAACTCCAGCCGATTCTCGAAGAACTTCTCTTCGATGAACTCGAAGATCAACTCGACGATGGACTCGAATAAAACGGGGAGATTCTCCTGTTCTCGCGGTCGGGAAAAACGCGGGTTCAACGCTATCGATGGGACGAGAATCCCGATCGATTTCCCGTATCTCTCGGTTGACTAGATCTGTAACCACGCGAACACCCGATCGACGGTTAGTTCGATTTCGATGCCGGGTAAAATCGGTAAGGATGTCTCTCCCCGGAATATTTCAATTCGCTGTTCGGGAAAGATCGCGAGAATGATTTCTTCGATCGGGTTGATTAACCACCCTAATTCGGTACCGTACCGCGAACATAATAATAGATTTTCTAATACTTTGGTCAAGCTTCGATCGGGAGATAGTATTTCGATCGACCAATCGGGAGCGCTCTCGAAACGGTTCGCTACCCGTCCGCTCGCGTCGCGGGGAATCCCTTCCCAGCGGAATACCGCCACATCGGGAACGATAGCGTGACCGCCGAATATACAGCGTAATTCTGGAAATGCACAGGCAATTTTCGCGGGTTCGGCTATTTGATTGACCGTCGAACAGAACTTGTATTGTAAGCGGCTGTGTTCTCCTCGCGGCATGGCTTTTTGGTAAATTTTTCCGTGAATAAATTCGGAGGCCGGCCGCGTTTCGGGAAGTTGTAAAAATGCCTCTAAAGTGAGATTTCGGGGCGCGGTTTGCAGGGTACTTTTCGTTTACGATTCTCTTTCCACATCGATCGCTTGGACGGGAATCTCGATCGCTTCCACGTCGATCGTGTCGGGGGGTAGAACCCGCGTGAATTTTCCACCCTCGACTTTAATCGGTTCGCCACAGTTGGGACACTGGCACTCGCTCCGATTAAAACCGGTGAACTCGTAATTGCAGGCCGGACAGCGATCCTCGACGAGATTTTTCCGGAGCCACCAACGGAACCCCCACCAGCCGATAACGGGAGCGATCGTTAAAAACGCGACGAAAATTAAAAAACCGTTGACGATCCAGCCCAACCCGATCGAGCCTAACAATAATCCCATCAAAATCAGGGAAACCAGACACCCTAACCCCGAATCGTTGACAGAATAGGTACGGAAAAAATTGTTATTCATCGATCGGCCCCCGATAGCCTCGTTCCAGAGATTCCTTTCTAGTGTATCTCGCCCCGTTAACGATTCGGGAGCGAGTTACCGTAGAGGCCACCAGTTCACTTTATCCCGCGTGGCGCTGTAGACTTCCTTGAGGGCTTCCGGATCGAGAACCCGGATCGCGTCGCCGGAGGGATCGATCTCGATCGCTCCTACCTGTTGCATTCCTTTTAATACCTGTTCCACGGTGCGTTGATTGAGTTGGCAAGCGCGGGCGATCACGTCCACCGGCAGATCGAAGGTGTAAATTCCCTCTTTATCCGGTTGACTGCCTAACTCTCTTTCCTGATAGATGAGGGCGCGCAGTAAGGTGGCGACCGCTTGCGGGGGATAACTGCCACAATTGAGCAGGTGATACTCGAATTTCTGCCGGAGTTCAAAGAGAAGACGGTAACGTTCTCGGAAGAGTTCGTTATCGGCGTGGATGCGCTCGATCGCCTCTAGGGGGATTTTGATCACGTTGGTGGTTTTATAGGATTCCACGAGACAGGGAAAAGCCCGGCTCGCCAATCCGTAACTAAACGGTAGACTCCGTTGCCCGAAACAGCCGCCGGGGTAGGTAATGGCGATCACCCGATCGAGCGGGGTACTGCGAACGATCACCAATCCCTCATCCAAAATGACATACAAAACATCTAGAAATTCATCCGGAAGAAACGCCGTGTAGACGGGACGGTTGGAAAACAGCTTCTCTACCTTGAGCGCGTCGGCGTTTAAATACTGGCTTAACCAAGCCTCTTCTAACCCCTTGAACAGAAAACTGCCCCGAACGAGTTGTTGGATGGGGTTGGGTTTCGTCGCTTTGGCACTCTTAGCCATACTCTCGATCGTAACGCTGGAGACACTTCTATCTTCGCACAGTTCCCCGATCGCCCGTCGCGTTCTGGAATTGAATCGTAAATGTATTGAAATTTGAGTCGATATACTATAGGATTGAACCACGTCTGAAAAAAGAAACGAACGAACTGTGAACCGGGAGTGAACGACCATGCAACCATCGCGATCTTTTTTATCCCTAGTGCTGACGGGCGCGATTGTCGGGGGAACGCTGGTATCTTGCAGTTCCTCCTCGAATACCGCCAATACCGCCAATACCGCGACCGATAGCGAGGGACCGGTCAACCTAACGCTGGTTTCCTACGCCGTCACTCAAAGCGCCTACGAGAAAATCATTCCCAAGTTCGTCGAGCAGTGGGAGAAGAAGACCGGGCAGAAAGTGACTTTCGAGCAGAGTTACGGGGGATCGGGTTCGCAAACCCGCGCCGTGATCGACGGCTTAGAGGCGGATGTGGTCGCTCTAGCGCTGGCACTGGACACGAAGAAAATCGAGCAAGCGGGTTTAATACAGCCAGGATGGGAAAAAGAAGCGCCGAACGATTCGATCGTGACGAAATCTGTCGGGGCGATCGTTACCCGCGATCCGAGCGTGAAAATCGATAAATGGTCGGATCTCGGCAGTGGAAAATTTAAAGTAATTACCGCTAATCCGAAGACTTCCGGGGGAGCGCGCTGGAATTTTCTCGGTCTCTGGGGTTCGGTAACAAAAGCCGGGGGAAACGAACCGGCCGCGGAAACTTTCGTCGAGAACGTGTTTAAAAATGTCCCGGTTCTGCCGAAAGACGCGCGCGAGGCTAGTGACGTGTTTTTTAAACAGGGACAGGGAGACGCGTTGATTAACTACGAGAACGAGATGATTCTCGCGGGACAGAAAGGGCAGAAAGTATTCTACTCCGTTCCCACCGATTACAATATCTCGATCGATAGTCCCGTCGCCGTTGTCGATAAGAATGTCGATAAACACGGCACCCGTAAAGTTGCGGAAGCTTTCGTAGAGTTTCTCTTCACTCCCGAAGCACAGGAAGAGTTCGCGAAAGTCGGTTTCCGTCCCGTCGATCCCACGGTCGCGAAAGAGTACGCGGAGAAATTCCCGAAAATTAAAAATCTTTTTACGGTTGCCGATCTCGGGGGCTGGGATAAGATTCAAAAACAATTTTTCGAGGACGGGGCTACTTTCGATAAAATTCTCACGAAAGCGGGTAAAAAGTAATCGGATAGCGGCTTAGAAATAATCCAAGGAGGGTAAGAGTATGACGATTGATCGACAGTGGCAACCGGTAAATAATCCCGAGACGGATTTACATCTCGATCACTCCGGACTGGATCGACCGACCAGCCGACGGATCAAGATTCGCGTTCCCAAAAGTTATATCGATGAACCGATTATTTCCCGGTTAGCGTCCCATCACAATCTGGACGTGAATATTATCTCCGCGTTACTCGGTTCGCCGAACAGGAATGATGGTTGGTTCGATTTACAATTACAGGGAAATTCGAGAGCGATCGAGGACGCGATCTTCTATCTTTCCGAACGGGACATCGAGATCTGGTACGATTCCGCGCACGTTCTCGATGAATCCGATGATTGGTAAAGTTTAGCGATCGGCTATCAGCTTTTCATGGATTGGTTTACTCGAAAAGCTGATTATTAATCTTTAAAAATTACGAACAGAATGACTAACCCACAAACTTCTATATCGAAAACCAATCCCCTCAAAATAATTTCTATTCCCTGGGCGATCACGGTTAGTTATCTCGTGATCCTCCTCGTTTTACCCGCGCTGGCACTTTTTACTAAATCCCTGACGTTAGAATTTTCCGAATTCTGGCGGATCGCCACTCAACCCGTCGCTCTATCCGCGTATAATGTCACCTTCGTGACTTCTTTAGCGGCGGGATTAATTGATGGGGTTTTCGGAACTTTAATCGCTTGGGTGTTAGTTCGCTATCAATTTTTCGGGAAGAAATTTATCGATGCCTGTGTCGATCTTCCCTTCGCGTTACCGACTTCCGTGGCGGGTTTAGTTTTGGCGACCGTGTATAGCGATAACGGCTGGATCGGACAGTTATTCGCCCCTTTCGGCATCAAGATCGCCTTTACCCGTTTGGGAGTATTTGTCGCCATGTTATTTATCGCGCTTCCCTTCGTGGTGCGGACATTACAACCGGTTTTACAGGAACTAGAAAAGGAAGTCGAAGAAGCGGCGTGGTCGTTGGGTGCGTCGGAATTTGAAACTTTCATCCGGGTGATTTTCCCCCCGCTTTTACCCGCGATTTTAACGGGAGTCGCGCTCGGTTTCGCGCGGGCGATCGGCGAGTACGGTTCGGTGGTAATTATCTCTTCTAATATTCCCTTCAATGACCTGATAGCGCCCGTTTTAATCTTTCAACGTTTGGAAGAATACGATTACACCGGGGCGACGGTGATCGGGATGGTTTTATTACTGGTTTCCCTCTTCATGCTGTTCGTGATTAACTTCCTACAGCAATGGGGACAGAAATACACGATTAAGTAGGGGGCAGGAGTAAAACCGCCTGTAATCTGTAGATTTTACCATTGAAACCTTATCGGAATAAAAACGCTAGTAAAAATTGAGTTAGCCTACACGATCGAGTATGAGTACGATTCCCTTAGAAAACCCGACACCGAAAATCGAGCGATCGAAATCGTTTAACTTTAAACCGATTTTGATCGCCATCGCCCTGATCTACCTCGCCTTACTGTTATTAGTCCCCGCGGCGGCGGTTTTTTATTACGCCTTCCGAAAGGGATTTCAAGCCTTTCTAGAAGCGTCGGGAACCCCGGACTTTATCGCGGCGGTAAAATTAACCGTGATTATCGCCCTGATCTCGGTTCCTTTAAATACCATTTTCGGACTATGCGCGGCGTGGGTGATCGCCCGAAATCAGTTCCGCGGGAAAACTTTTTTAATCAGTTTGATCGATCTTCCTTTCGCCGTTTCCCCTGTGGTCGCGGGTTTGATGATCGTCCTTCTCTACGGTCGTAACGGCTGGTTCGGCCCGTTTCTGGAAAATACCGACATTAAAATCCTTTTCGCGTTGCCCGGAATGGTTCTAGCGACGATTTTCGTGACCATGCCCTTTGTCGCGAGGGAGGTGATTCCCGTTCTAGAAGAAATCGGTTCGGAACAGGAGGAAGCGGCGCGGACTTTGGGGGCGAGTGACTGGCAGATTTTCTGGCGCGTTACCCTGCCGAGTATTCGTTGGGGGTTGATGTACGGTGTCCTGTTGACGAACGCGCGGGCGATGGGCGAATTCGGCGCGGTTTCGGTGGTTTCCGGGAGTATTCTCGGCAGAACCGCTACGTTACCGATTTTTGTCGAACAGGCTTATAAAAATTATCTCACCGAGGCGGCTTTTAGCGCGGCGGCGATCTTGGCGTTATTGGCGGGAGTTACTTTGATTATTAAAGAAATTCTCGAACGGAAAACCGATCGAAAACTCAAAGGAAAATCGTGATCGATATTTTTTCCCTCTCCCGTCGGTGAGTTACGCTTCGCTAACCCCCCTTACACCTAAACTTTACACTCCAAAAAAATTATGAGTATTGTTGTCCATCAAGTTTCTAAACGTTTCGGTAGTTTTCAGGCTTTAAACGAGATTAATCTGACGATTCCCGAGGGAAAGTTGGTCGCGCTGTTGGGGCCGTCGGGATCGGGGAAATCGACGCTGTTGCGATCGATCGCGGGTTTAGAGAATCCCGACACCGGTTCGATTATTATCAACGGTCAGGACACCACGCGGATCGATCCCCGGCGGCGAAATATCGGTTTCGTTTTCCAACATTACGCCCTGTTTAAACACCTCACCGTCCGCCAGAATATCGCTTTCGGCTTGGAAATTCGCAAGCATAAGCCACAGGGCATTAAAAAACGGGTCGAGGAGTTATTAGACTTGATCCAACTACAAGGATTGGGCGATCGCTATCCCGCGCAACTATCGGGAGGACAGCGGCAGAGAGTCGCCCTAGCCCGCGCCCTCGCCATCCAACCGAGTGTTTTACTCCTCGATGAACCTTTCGGGGCGCTGGATGCCAAGGTGAGGAAGGAATTACGGGCGTGGTTGCGGCGTTTACACGAGGAAGTCCACGTTACCAGCGTTTTCGTCACCCACGATCAAGAGGAGGCGATGGAAGTGGCGGACACGATCGTTGTCATGAATCACGGACAGATCGAACAGGTGGGATCTCCCGCGGAAATTTACGATCATCCCGCGACTCCTTTCGTGATGGAATTTATCGGCGAGGTGAATATTTTACACGGAATGACGGGTTTATCTCAGCATTCCTCGAACTCGCGAGTGTTTATCCGTCCCCACGATCTGGAAATTCTCCCGGAAAAAGACGGGGAAAGTAGCCGCGCGACGGTGAAACGGGTGATCCATCTCGGTTGGGAGATTCAAGTAGAGTTAGGGCTGGTGGACGGTTCGATCGTGATGGCGTGTCTCGGTCGCGAAGAGTACAACCGATTGCAGTTAGAACCCGGTAAGCAAGTGTGTATTAAACCGAAAAAAGCGACTTTCTTGAGTGATTTCGAGAAAAAAGGACACAAGTTAGAAGAAGTCATCGATTACTCGATTTAGCCTTGCAAAACCTCGTGTTTCCGTTCGAGAAGGAATGTGAAGAGAGATGGCGATCGAAGCGATCGGGGCGAGAGAACCGTTATTCTAGAGATGGGTCTCTCGCGGTTGATGTCGATCGCTCGATAAAATTTCCGGAATGCGGCGCCGCGAAGTGGAGATATAGATCATGTAACTTCCATCCACGATCGAGATTATGTTAGCTAGATTTATCGGGTTAGTCTTCATCCTACTCGCCATTTACCTGCTCGGTCAGAATATTTACTTCACCACCAATGTTTCTCCTTACTGGTGGCGGGGGATCGCGGCCGATGGCTCGATTCTGTTTTTAACCGCGGGAATTGTCTTATTATTTTTCCTACCAGGTTTTGGGAAATCTTTGGGATGGATCGCTCTGGCGGTGGGAATTCTACTCGTATTTCTCAGTAGTCGAGCGATCCTGAATCCGACTAGCTTATGGCAATTTTGTCTATCAGCCGCTAGTTTTGCTGGTGGGTATCAATTGATAACGACGGGGAGAATTAATTTATAGGTGAAAGCGGCAGGGAAGCGGAAGAGATAGAGAAGTAACGCCGACTTCCTTGCCATTTATTGTTTCCGTTTTATCTGCCGATCGCCATCGCGTAGAGAATATCTCGATCGGTTCCTAAAAACTCCGCGGTCTCATCATCGAAATACGCGCCGATCCCGCTACAATCGATCGCCAAAACGCGCGAGGCTAGATACAATCTTTGACCGATATAACCCGCTATCTGTACCGCGGTTTGATAGTTTTCGTAACGGGACGCGAAAAAGAATGTTACCGCGCTGTCTCTGGCGATCGCTTGATTGACGCAGAGATATTTCGCTCTCTCGCCAAAGTCTCCCGCTTGTAATAGTTTTTCACCCCGATAAAGCCCCATTTCTAAGCCGTCAACGCGATGGATGACGGAATAAATCTCGATCGATTCCTCGCTTTCGGTGGGGATCGACGCGGTTAAAACCCGGTAAATTTCTTGATAATCGGCTAGGGAAATCGAACCTTTCCGAAAACAACGAGCCGATCGACGGTTCAGGATCGTTTCTAAGTTTAAATCCGTGTAGGGAGAGATCGATCGAATCCGTTTATAGGGAATCGTTTGATTCGTGGTGGTTTCCCGATAGCCCATCTCGACAAAAGAATTCGGTTCAAAATAATCGGTCGCGCTGACGAAAGGAATTTTCTCCCGGAGTCGTCGGACGGATTTTTCTTTCCCCTCTCCCGCGATGACGCAAGCGGTGATGAATTCTTTATTTTCTAACCCTAGATCGGTGTTCAAGCCGATTTTATCGAAGTCGAAAAGGATTTGTATATCGCGTTGGTGGGCGATCGCCGATGCCTCGATCGCCCCGAGATGATGCCCGCTATCGAGGAAACAATAGCGTACACTCCGGTTTTTATATTTCCAACTCGAACGGAAATATGCACAACCTATCAAAAAAGTCAAGCCATTAATTAAGGTATTCTCAAAAAGATAGCTATCGATGCCATCGTCGATTAATTCATAAATTAACGTTAAACATTCTGTCTCTATTTCCAGATGATAGATCCCGTCGATCATTCCTTTAATGCCACGAATCTGGATATAGATTTCCGTGGGATACAGCGCACCCGCGGAGGGATTTACCCGTAGAAAATAATCGCCGTCCCGATAACTTTTCCGGAAACTGATCGCGCTGGTGTGGCGGATAAAAGAGTGAACGGGATTATCGGGTTCTAGAGGGAATCGACGGTAGAAACGGGGATAGCGTTTATAAACGGAGGGTTGTGTCGAGGAATCGACGTAATTGGGATCGATCGAGACGGAGAGATAGGAATGTTTGGTTCGATCGTGATAGGTTTTCCCGAGGCTTTCAATTTGCTGTAGCATTTCGCAAGAGCCTCAAAATTTCCACGTTATTCGCGAAATCCACTGCTTGAAAATCGTCGAGATTTTTTAGGTTCAAATCCGCACCCGCTTTTAGGAGAAGTTGAACGACGGGTGTTTTCCCGGCGGACGCGGCGTACATTAAAGCCGTCGCCCCGTTATCGTTCTGGTTGTCGATAGGAATTCCCGCGTCGATGAGGATTTGAATTAAATCGTAATAGTTGCCGAAACAGGCGAACCAGAGGGCGTTATTCCCGTCATTATTTTTCAGATCCAGATCGACTTCTGCCTCGATTAAATCCCGAACGATCGCTGTCTCTCCCTGCCTCGTGGCTTTCATTAAAGCCGTGTCGCCGTTTTCTCCCTTCCAGTTTAAATCATCGGGATTATAGCGATTAGATTCTAACCATTGCAGGGTATTTTTCGCCAGTGAATAGGTTTTCATAGAAAAAATTAGGGTGGGCATTGCCCACCGAATCTGATTACACGGTAGCGGGTGCGGGTTCGTATAAACCTAGTTCGATCGAGAGTTGACGGGCGATAAAAATTAGGAATCTCGCGCCGTCTTGATTATCCTCGTGAGCCATCATGGTAGCCACGCGCATTAGGGTAGTAATAAAGCCCGGATCGATCAGATCGAGATGCGAGTCTAACACTCCGGGTTCTTCTCCACTGGGACAATTCATCAATTTGGTGATGAGATCGTAATAGGCTTCGAGACGTTCTTCGGGAATGGTGGTAGTGGGGGTATCGATCGCTTGAGTCATGGTGTTTTCCTGTCCGGATAATAGAGTTAATCGTCCGCTTCCGGTTCCGCGGTTAAAACCTCGAAAACCGTGGTGGCGCAGAATTCCCGCTTAGTATCGATCTCTTTAATTCGAGAGGTGATCAGGGTGGCTTCTTCTAGGCGATTTAGTTTCGCTAAAAGATAACCTTTCCCCGCGTAAGCGTTGGTAAAGAGACGGATAGCGGGTTCTCCCCCTCGGGTGAGGAGAATCGGTTTGAGTTCTTCCCAAGAGTCGGGTAAGTTCTCGTCTTCTCGAACCATATTCAGAACTCGATCGGCAATTTGTAGGGCGATCGCCGCTTTACTTTTATAGAAAAAGAAACGATATGCGCCGATTAAAACGTTGGCATTTTTCCCCGCTAGGGCTAATGCCTCGTTAATGTATTTTTCCGAGAGTTCGGTATTTTCCCAGTTATCCGCCGCGAGAACTAAAAGTTCTTTCACTTCGGGAGGGGCATCGTACCACGAATATTGTTCTTTGGTGGCTGTGGCTGGCATGGGTAGTCGTTTCGTCCTCTAATTATTCTGCGCTTCGTGGGTGTAGCAATTTTTGGGACAGATCCGCGAGCAAGCCTGACAACCGATACAGAGATGACCGTTAGCGATCGTCATCACTTTCCGCACGATTTCCCCGTCGTCCTCGTCGATAAATTCTCCATCTTCGTTCAAGGCTTGTAACTCCAGAATATTCCGTCCACAAACCTTAAAACAACGACCGCAACCGATACATTTTTCCTGATCGATTTCTTTAACGAATTTCGGTTCCCAAGTTAGTCCGCCTTGGGTAGTTCCAGTTAACGTGGCCATAGTGTTCTCCTGGTAGGGATAGGTGTTCGATCGGGGTTCGTCAGTTTTTCACTAACGATTCAAGAGAGATTACGCTACTACTTGAATTCTAGCTTTCTTGGAGAGATCGAAAAAGTTTTTTCCGAACATTTTGGATTTACAAATTAAATCTTTGAAGCGCGACCCAATAGATCTCTAGCCAGAGACGGGGATTCTGTTCTTTTAATTTCGACATCGGATCGCGAATGATTTTCGAGGCGTTCATTAACACCGCGTCCGTTAATCCCATATTTTCGGCCACTTCTCGAAGATCTCGATGGTGCTTGTATACCGATTGAATCAATTCGTCCGGACAATAAATCCCGATGTAATAACAACGCTTGCCCAATCTTTCTATAAAACAATCTATAACTTTTACGTGACAATAATCGATTAAGCTACCCGCCCGAGGATAGTATTTATGAATAATTTCAAGGTATTCTTGAGCGAGTTTTTCGGGTAGGGTTGTCATAATATTTTCGAGGTAAATCTGAAGAGGTGAGTATGAGTAAAATCATTTGAAATTCCGTGGTTATAAAGGATGAGTGTTTAGCTTTCAGCTTTTTTTCAAGATGAAATCTCTTTAGCGATCGAGGAAGCGCGGGAAGGCGATCCCCGCGCCACATTGTAAACGAGGCTTTACACTAGATAGGCTTCTTGGTGGGTGCGGATCGTGCAATCGGAACGGGGATAAGCCACACACAACAGCACGAATTTTTTACCGATCTGATCCTCATCTAAGAAAACCTGATCGTCTTGGTTGACTTCGCCCTCGTCGATACGACCGACGCAACTGGAACAGGAACCCGAATGACAGGAAAAGGGTAAGTCTAATCCCGCTTCTACCGCCGCGTCGAAAATCGTGGTATCGTCGGGGACATCGATCGTCACATCGATTTCCGCGGGTTTATTTTTCTTGCCTTTGATGAGGCGAACTTTGTAAGTCGTGGTCATGGTTTTGTTCTCCTTTAGTGTGGGGAAAAGTTAGAAAAATTTAACTACAAGGTTCGGCGGCGGGGGTGCAATCACCGGCGGAAAAAGATTTCCCACAACCGCAACTATCGGTCGCGTTGGGATTGCTAAAAACGAAACCGCTTTGAGTGAGGCTTTCCACGAAGTCGATCACCACGCCATTGATGAGGGGATCGCTTTTGGGATCGACATAGATCGGTACTCTGTCCTGTTCGTAAACGAAATCATCGCTGTTGGGCGCGTCAACGATATCGAGGGCGTATTCGTAGCCACTACAACCGCCATCTTTTACCCCGACTCGAACGCCTTTTTCGCTCGTTTCGGTGACGGCCGTTTTCAGGAAAGTACGCAAACGGAAGGCGGCTTTTTCGGTCAGAATCACGGTCATTGTCGGGGACTCCTTGGGTAGTAAAAAAAGGAATATTTTAGTTAGAAAAGCGGGGTTAAAGTCGGACTAACTCCGGTTCGAGGGCGCACGCGTTGACCTTATCCTGAACCCTTACCCGACCACACACGGGACAGTCGGGATCGTGATAGGGGCGACGTTTGGCGAAGGTGGTGTTGGCGAGATCCATCGTTAACAGTTGTCCGTAGAGGGGTTGTCCCAATCCGGTCAGATGTTTGATCGCCTCCAGCGCAGCGAGACAGGCGAGGGTTCCGGAAACCGCGCCCAGTACCCCGAAACCCCAGCGATCCCAAGCGGGTTTTTCCGGGAAAATGCAGGAGAGACAGGGGGTAAAACCGGGTACGATCGTGGTGAGATACGCTTCCATGTCGCACATAGCCGCCTCGACCATCGGGGTACGCCAACGAACGCAAGCATCGTTGAGCAGATCCCGTTCATCGAAGTTGAAGGCGCAATCGATGGCGATATCCGCGTCGCGCACCAATCGATCGACGTTCTCCGCGGTAACATATTCGGGAATGGCCTCGATCTCGATGTGGGGGTTAAATTTTGCGAGCGTTTCTTTCGCTTTAAAAACCCGTAGGTTTCCCACCCAATCATCCGTCATTAATATCTGACGGTTCATGTCGTCGAGGCGCAATTCCCCCCCGCGAACTAATATCAATTTGCCGATACCGGCCGCCGCGAGATAGAGGGCGACGGTTCCGCCTAAACCACCTACCCCGGTGACTAACGCCGTGGAAGATTTGAGGATTTTCTGACCCGCTTCGCCGAATCCAGGAAGCATGATCTGGCGTTGATAACGCTCTAGTTCGTGGAGGGTTAATTCACTCATCGCGCTACATTACTCCCGGTGTCGCGGTGGTTTCTACGCCGCCGATATCGCCCAATAAAACGATATTTTTCGGTCGATCGTTGAAGACCTTAAACAGTTTGGTTTCGAGAGGGCTAGAGGAGAGGAAAACCTCGTAGGCTTCCGTTAGGGCTAATTTATATTTTTCCAGTCTTTCGGTTTCGTCGAGATCGGGAAAAGCTTCATCGACTTGTTTTAACAGGATCGAGAACTGTTTGAGGATATGTAACCGATTGACGTTGACAAAATGTTGATCGAAAGAGATGTCGAAGAAATTGAGATAATCTTCGGCGTTAGTCAGGGCTTTAAAGTCGGTCAGTGTTTTCGTCAAGGTAGTGCTAGTCATCGTGTTTGCTTCTCCCATTGTTTGAGTTGGGTTTTCAGTCGATCGATCTCCTGATAGATCTCGAACGTCTTCGCCGCTTCTTCGGGAAGTTTCTCGAAATCGGTCGGTAAACCTTCCGCGAGATCGTGCAAGTCCATTTTCATCTGACCCGCTTTACTGTTCAGACGTTTGATCCGATCTTTCAGGCTATCGATTTCCTCTCGGGTCGGTATGGTTTCAGCGCTCATACAGATTACCTTTTCGATGCTATACAACTCTGGCTCGATCGCCCGTACTTCCTCGGTATATCTTTAGAATTACGAGCGATATAATCTCTCGATTAAACGTCGGCCGCTTCGGGGAAACGTTGGATAAATTCAACGCCAGATTTGGTTAATTTTTCTCCTTCTTCGGCGAGCTTTTCATAGGACTCGAATCCGAAGCGTTGCGCGTCGCGGAGGGTACGGCTAACGACCATTAAGCGACCCGTCCAAATTAACGCCCAACCGAATCCCTCGTGGCTTAGATCGATAACTACCTGGCATAATTTACCGGTTTCTTTCTCGATATTAGCGGCGATCGCGCGGTAGAAAGAAAGGACTCGTAATTGGGTTACGGGATCGACATCGCCATCGACGGAGATCTCTTTCTTTTTCTTTTTACTCACCACGAAAGAAGCGAGAACCACGCGATCTTCCCAACTGCGGAACGTTCCGTAATGGTCTTGGGCGCGCATCTGGCGAGTGAGTTCCTGTAGGAAAGCGTTGTTGGCGACAAAGGCGTTTAAAGCTTCGATTTCGGGGGTAATTGTCGTGGTCATAGTTGTTCGGTTCGTGAATTAAGTGATAGGGAAAAATAGGAAATAGAGAACAGAAGTTCACTCGGTAAAATTCATCATCTATTCTCTATAAACTGCCATCATTCAACTTTTAGTGGTTTTAAAAGCTGAACGCTGAAAGCGAATCAATCCTCATCGTCAAAGTCTAAAGACTTCGATTCCTGTTGGATAATTTTGCGTAACCACGGGGGAGGGTTCCCCTTGAGGGTTTTGACTAATTCGTTAAGAATGTCGTCAATTTTCTCTTCCTCGCTTCGGGCTTTAATCGGGGTGACTTTGTGTTTGATCAACCGCGCCGCCGCGCTACCGCCGATCGTGGAGACGTAGACAATGGCGCAATCGCTTAACGCTTCGATCTTGGGAACTAATTTATCTTCGTTTCCGTTTTCTTCTAAATCACCCCCGAAGACAAAGGTATTGAGAAAGTTAAATCCATCGGGCGAAACATCGTAGAGATCGATCTGTTTAGCCGAGCCGAAGTGAGCGTTGATATGTACGTTGTCGCTCGTAGTAAAGGCAACTTTCATCAGCTTACTCCTGATAGAATTAGTAAAATTGATGGATTCTCGTCACGGCGGAATCGATGAGTTTTTCCGCTTCGATAACAAGCCTGTCGATCGAGTCAAACCCGAAACTTTGAATTTTCGGCAATAATTCATTGACCACCAGTAAATTCCCGCAACAGATTAACGCGGAACTAACTCCCTGATGGTTAAGGTTGAGAAAGACGCGGGTAAGTTGTCCGGTTTGGCGCTCGATCGTCTTGGCGATCGCCTGATAGTAGGCCGCTACCCGTAGGGAAATCAATCGATCGATCTCCGGATTTTTCACATTCGATCGCTTTCCCGAAATCACCCAGGAGTGTAACAGAGATTCCGTAGAATACTGCCGATAATTTCCCGACGGATCTTGTTGGCGAAATTCTCGGATTAATTCCTTGACAAAAGGATGATCTTCACCATCTTCTCGCGGGACTACGGGTGCGGGAACAACCCGGAGACGGGGACTTTTTGGGGGGCTTTTTTTCGGTTTCTCTAAGACAGCTAGACGATTCATTGGATTTACCTGGGATTCCGTGACGGGATTGAAAAGATCGATCGAAATATTCGCAGAAAAATTAACTCCTAACTCCTAACTCCTCCTAATGATGCGCGTTCGCGACCTCGTAATCGAGAAGCATATTCCCCACGTCGAAAAGGAATTGCATCGTTCCCCGGTAGCCGACGTGACGACGATGACCGTTACCGAGTCGATCGTAAATGGGATAACCCATGCGATAGAGGGGAATTCCGAGCTTTTTCGCCAGCGCGTCACCGTGGGAATTGGTGATTAATAAATCCGCGCCGTCGGCCATCATTTCCAAATCTTCCAGATCGCCGATCGTCACCGATTCGATCGGTAAATCCTTTAAAAGAGGCGATTTCGTCGGCGTTACCGCGGCGTGAATTTCCACCCCCATCTCGTGCAGTAACCAACTGGTTTGATAGAGTAAATCCGGTTCCAATCCCAGCGCGACCCGTTTGCGACCGAAATAGAAATGCGTGTCGAGGATCGCGTCCTGTAGTTGTCGGCGTTGACGTTTATATTTATCGGGAACCTGCGGGGGGATCTCTACATGAGGATCGTGGCGGGAGTTGACGATCTGTGCCAATCGCCAGAGGAAACTATCGATCGCTTTCAACCCCGCTAACCGAGGGAACAATTCATACTGAATCCCGAAACGCGCTTTCAGAATTTCCGCCGCGGTACGCATCGATTCCCCGATCGCCAGCGTATAAATAGAACAGTGCATCTGTCGCAATTGTTC
Source organism: Pannus brasiliensis CCIBt3594 (assembly GCF_036688125.1). Classification (NCBI taxonomy): domain Bacteria; kingdom Bacillati; phylum Cyanobacteriota; class Cyanophyceae; order Chroococcales; family Microcystaceae; genus Pannus; species Pannus brasiliensis. Next base: position 38,332 of record NZ_JBAFSM010000012.1, read on the forward strand.
CACCGTCGCGCCCCCGGTCGTAACACTATGAAAATCATCCTCTAAATGCCCGTCCAAAGAACCCGCCAGATCGGGAATCATCAACGGTTTCAAACCGAAAGCCTCGACCATCTCCTTAATCTCCTCCACGTCACCCGGCGCTAACATCGGACTGGCGAGGATAGTGACTTGCGGGTGCGTGTGGCTCGACGGGGGGCAGGGAAGCGCGGAATAACCAGCCGGAGGAGTAACGAGAACGTTATTCGTGTAAATTTCGGGATTAGTCCCGTAATCCGTCGCGACGATCGATTCCACCGCCGCCGCGAATCCATCCTGCATCGCCCCCTTATAATCCGGGGTAGAAACGTAAATAATCGGTATATTGTCCCATTCCGGGCGACGTTTGCGGATAGATTTCAGGATACCGACCATATCCTCCCCGCGAGTCTCCGTTAAACCCGTGGTTAGTAAACTAATCATCGCGGGTTTCGACTTTTCGAGCAGGACAGCGATCGCCGTTTCAATATTGTCCTCGCCCCCTAAAACCGTACTCACCTCGTTCATCGCCGTGGTAGACAGGGGAATCGCCTCGCGGAAATGGCGCACTAATAAAGTCTTGGCGAAAGCCGTACAACCCTGCGAACCGTGAAATAAGGGAACGGTTCCTTTCAATCCTAAAAAAGCCAAAGCCGCGCCGAAAGGTTGGCTTAATTTCAAAGGATTAACGGCGACCGCTTTTTTCGGAGTGGTGATAGTAGTCATGGTTCCTGATTGGTTACTCGTTAGCGGACACGAATTCGCGTTTCTACCGTTAGCGATCCCAGGGCGCGACCTCGCGGACTTGCGCCCAAATGGGACTATATAAAGCCTCATCAATCTCTTTCGCCATCTCGACCATTCCCGAATAAGCGGCGTAGGGATGGTGACGCTCCTGGTTAATATCGAGGAAAGGAATTCTCGCCTTCAGCGCGGTGTATTGATTCCGTCCTCCCGCCACGAGAAGATCGGCACGGGTTTTCTCGATCACGTTCAGCAATTCCGCCGGACTTCCCTTCTCTAACGTCATGCCATCTTCACCGAGCAATTCTTTAATTTTCGCCTTATCTTCCTCGGTGCTTTTCTTCGTGCTAGTGGCGCAAACTTTCATCCCTAAATCCTGCGCCGCGGAAATCACCGACCAACTTTTTACCCCGCCGGTGTAGAGTACCATCCGCTTATCCTTGAGACGTTCGCGGTAGGGGGCGAGGGCGATGTCGAGTTTAGCGGTTTCGTCGGCGATTAACTGTTCTACCCGTTCCTGTAGCGCCGGATCTCCCAATTGCGCCGCCACATTCCGTAAACATCGGTTCATATCGGCGATACCGTAGAAGGATTCCTCGATGTAGGGAATGCCGTAGCGTTCCTTCATTTTGGTCGCCATATTGATCAGCGCTTTCGAGCAGATCATCACGTTCAATTTCGCCCGATGCGCGTAGCAGATTTCCTCGTAACGCGCGTCCCCGGTGATTTTCGCCAACACGCGGATACCGACTTTCTCGAACAGTTCGATCACCGGCCACATCTCGCCGGCGATATTGTACTCCCCGATCAGGTTAATGTCGTAGGGAGTGGTATAGGGGGGTTCTTTCGTCCCCACCACGTATTCGAGTAAAGCTTCTCCCCCGAGACGGTTGCCGAGGTTTTTACTGCCGACGAAACCGGGGGAGTTAACGGGGATAACGGGAATCTCGAATTTCTCGCTGGCGGCCTTACAAACCGCGTCGATGTCGTCGCCGATGAGCGCGGTAACACAGGTGGAATAGACAAAAATAGCGGCGGGTTGATAACGTTGCGCGACTTCTTTAATCGCTTTGTAGAGACGCTTATCACCGCCGAAAATCACATCATTCTCGCTAATATCGGTGGTAAACCCCATTTTGAACATCGTCGGGCCGGAGGTAAGACTACCGCGACTTCCCCAGGAGTTGCCCGCACAGGCGATCGGCCCGTGGACTAAATGCGCTACATCGGTAACGGGTACGAGGGCGATCGAGGCTCCATCAAACGCGCAACCACCTTGAGCGGCGCCGGGTTGAGCGACCTGAGTACAGGATTTATTCTTTTTCTGATCTTTCTTATGGTTATGCTCGCAACCCGATTGCGTCAGCAGTTCGTTAATCTTGCCCTGGGTGACTTTCATAAAGCTGGCTCGACTGAATTCCGTGGGAGTATACCGAATCCCGCGCTCCTACGACGACAATCATCGAGGGGCTAGGGCGATGCGAGAGGGTTAGAATTGATGAAACCTTTATACCATCCGGCTTTTTGGCGGCGGTTATCTTGCACTCGGTTAGGTTGTTTAAACTGATTACCCCGACACTCGCGCCCGCGAGCCAGACCGGGCAAGGCTTCCGAGTTTTTTTCAGGTGCGGGGGTCTAGTATTTACCGAGTACCGCACTGGTATTTAGTGAGCGCGGCGCTGGTATTTTCGATGTACTTGTCGCGGGGGGAGGGGGCGAAGTTTCTTAACTTTTGTATATCGTTGACATCGTATTAAAATTGTACTATTCTAGAAAAGTGAGCGAAGACAACAATGATCGATCCCAAACATTACACCTATCGAATTATTTGGTCGCAAGAAGATCGAGAGTTTGTCGGTTTATGTACCGAGTTTCCTAGTCTCTCCCATCTCGATGAAACTCCTGTCGCGGCATTGCAAGGGATTATAAATTTAGTTAAGGGAGTGGTAGCGGAAATGGAAAGTAATCATGAACCAGTACCCGAACGGTCGATTATTTTAGGTGATCGCTAGAGATAAATCATCTTTTTAAAGTTTTTCAAATAAATTATTTAAAAAAAATCATGGAATTTGAAACATTTAAATCTTGGTTAGATTATGCTTTACAAAGAGTTGAGCAGATTTATTACGGTAGAGATTGGTGGCAAGAGATGCGATATATCCCTCCAGACTATATTAATATGGAGCATTATTTACAGACAAATGGGGAGCGAGGCTTCTGTTACGAACTCTACCATTATATGAGAGTCGCGATGCACTGGCATCGAAACAATAAGTCGCACCTATACGAAAATCATTTCAATCGTATTTTTTTAAACGCAGAATTAAGTAAGCGTAAAATTTTAGACGCTCATCGAGCTTTTTTTGAAGAGCGAGGAATTGAGCGACTTGATAAAAATTATTTTCCAGATTTTTTGTTTCATTCTCCCTCAGACACTGATTATCAAATTGTAGTTATGGAGGTCAAGAGCAATCCAGAGTTACAAGCTACAGATATTATAAGTGACTTAAGAAAGCTTCGACAATTTGTTGCGAAGTATAATTATCAATACGGTATATTTTTAGCCATAAATATTTCACCTGTAATAATACAAGAAGAATTTATTCGACACGAAATAATAAATTTCTTGCAAGAGATTCCGAATGAAGACAAAGAACGAATTTTTTTAATGATTAAAGAAAATTCTAAAAGCCCAGTCTTTGAAAAAAAACTAAGCGAATTAATTTATTAAAATATACAGTAAACACTCGCATTCTCGATCATGCCCCCGACTATCCCCTTTAACCAACTCCTAGAAATCATCGAAACTCTCTCCCCTGAAGAGTTAGACGACTTAATCAATATCGTTCGGAACCGACAGATCGAGCGTAGAAGAGCGGAGATCGCCGCAAGTATCGCCGAAGCTCATCAAGAATATCAACAAGGAAAAGTCTTTCGAGGAACGGCCGATGATATTATCGCCGAATTAGAGCGATGAAAACTCTAGTTTTTAGTTCGCCCTTTAAACGGGCTTACAAAGCGATTATTAAACGGAATCCCGCGTTAAAATCCAAAATCGCTGAAAAGCTAAAACTATTAGAGATCGATCCCTACGATCCTAGTTTACGGACTCACAAGCTCAAGGGTCAATTATCGGGCGCTTGGGCTTGTTCGATCGAGTATGATTGTCGTATCGTCTTCAGTTTTTCTCAAAATCCAGACACCCAAGAAGAGGAAATTTTCTTAATCGACATCGGAACCCATGATGAAGTGTACTAATTTCCCGTTCTATAATCGTCATCGTAAATAAGAAACTTATCGGGAAAGTAGAAGGGAGAGACCGCTTTGAAGTTCTGATAACTTATTGTGAACGACATCCCATATCACATCAAAATCAAGCTGATCGTATTCATGGACGATTATATCTCGCATTCCCGCCATCTCTCGCCAGGGAATTTCCAGATGTTCCTAACGAAAGCTTTGGGATAATCGCTTGGTCGCTTCCCCGATAATCGTGATCTGGTAAAGAATGGCGGATAGCTTTTCGTCATTCGCCTCTAAATCAGCCCGACTGATGTTAGCGCTATAACGTAGAATACGTTCAATGGCGACAGTAATATCAATGAGGGATTCTCGATCGCGATTCATAGATAATTTTTGCCGATTCTAGAATATTTTTCCGTCTGAGCCAGTTTTCACTCCGATCGAGCGCCGCTTTGACGATCAGATCCACCTTTCGATCGAACATCCCTTCGAGTTCATCGCGCATTTGGAAAGTTTCCGTTAAACCCCGTCTAGCGTTAGGGGAAAAGGTGACTAAAACATCAACATCGCTATCGGGGCGAAAATCATCGCGGAGGACGGAACCGAAAAGCGCGAACTCGGTAATCTGCCAGCGATCGCAAAATTCCGCGATCTCGTCCATCGGTAGTTCGATCGAGGTAATCGTCATAACAGTCTCGAATTCTCCTTTCATTCTCGATCGCTCATAAAATCCTCGGAAAATTGATCTAGGCTATCGAATAGGGATTGCCAAGGATTATCTTTCGAGATTAGAACGATCGCTTGACCCACTTTCTTAATATAAACCTCACTCCCCAAATTCGGAAAATCTTCCGGTAAGATCACGATCTGATGAGTTCCATCGGTACTGATTTTCGCGGTTTGCATAGCCTGAACCCTTTCTGTGTTTTCCTTTTCGCTCCCGAACCGGAAGAAAAATAACGAGATCTAGGATTCCCGGACGGAAGAAACCTTTTCTATATCCCTCGCGAGACGGTAATGTACGAAAATCTCCCCCTCGAGCGATTCCACGCTCACCAGTTCTAACCCCGGAAAATCGCCCGCGAGAAAACCCCTTCCCCCCACCGGAGTCGGCGCGTTTTTCCCCCCGATCAGAACGGGACAGATCGTTAAATAGATCTCGTCGATCGCTCCCTCCTCCAACAGCGAGGCGATCAATTCCCCTCCCCCTAGAACCGCCAGATTCCGAATACCGAGACGGGTGAACTCGTCTAAAGTCTCTCGCCACGAAGAGAGAATCAGAACTCGATCGAACCCCTCCGGCCATTTTCGCGCGCCCTCGGGACCCGTGAGCAACCAACGCGGGAACGGTTGTCGGAAAAATCGCCAATCCCGATCGAGATCGCCGGACGCGGAACAAACGATCTGGATCGGTTGCGGGGAAAGTCCCCGTTGTTGTCGTCGTTGTAACAGGGCCGGATCGCGAACCGATAGACTCGTCCCGTAAGCGCGTAGAGTTCCCGCGCCGAAGATCGCCGCGTCCACCCCCGCTAAATGGGCTTCTAAACGGCTTTTATCGGTTTGGGAGGGAAATCGGGCCGGGTTAGAACTCGCGTCCGCTATTTTACCGTCCGCGCTCGTGGCGAGAACTACCGAAGTGTGAGGTCGGTTCATAAAAACGATGAGAGATATCACTCGGTACTACCGATAGAATACGTTACTATGTTCTAGAGTTTGACCGTAAACCGACGGGTTACAAGCCTCTCCTGTTAAGCGGTCAGCCGTCAGCTACTAGATCTCTAATAGTAGCTAGAGCTAAGAAACTCGCCCCTCGAAAGCCATAGCTAAAAGCCTCCCGCCTTCTACCTCCCATTTTCCGCCTTCTCTGACGGCAAAAATCGAAACCTCCTCTCTACGCCTATGGGTCAGTCTTCCTTTCGCCGTATTCTTCTCTCTCGTCTTCTGCTAGTTAGCGTTCCCGTGTTACTGATGGGAGTCTACGTTACCTATCGTAAGGCCCGATCGGCCTTTCTAGAAACGGCGCGCCAAAACCTCACCGAGAGTGCTATCCGGAAGGCGGACGGTATCCATCAAAAGATAGAGATACTATCGGCCAATCTCCTCAGTATTAGCGAGAGCGCCGTACTCGAACAGGAATCCCTCCCGCGGAAGAAGGAATTTCTACGCCGGACGATCGAGCGTTTCCCGATTCCCGTCGATCGCGTCACGCTCCTCGATATCGGGACGGGGCGCCCCCTGTTTCAATCTTCCCCCGTCCCCGTCCCTACCGCCGGATTCCCGATCGAACGTTGGCGGAAACTCTCGCGGGAAGGTCGGGCCGATACCGACGACATTTTCATTCAAAATGTCCTCCCGGCGGGCGAGCGGGGCGATAAAGCCAAAAACCATCAACTCGAATTACTTTTCGCCGCTCCCGTCTACAATAGCCTGGGAAAATTGCAACAGGTTCTGATCTGGCAAGCTTCCCCGCTCTACGGGGAGACGGTTCGATCGGGAACTCTATCGGGATACCCGGTCGTGATCGCCCAAAATGGCACGATTCTCGCCCATCCCTACGGCGATCGGATCGGTCGGCATATCGATCGAGAAGCGGACGCGAGCCGGTTGAAAAGCATCATCGAGAACGCGATCCAGGGGCGACGGGACTTTCTACACCTATTCTCTTTCGAGCGGGACGGGGAGGAATTGGTGGCGGGATACAGCGCGATTCCCAGCCCGATAACCGGGGAATCCGGGGAAAAATGGGTGGTTCTGGCGGTCAGTACCGTGAATACCGCGCTCGCGCCCCTGGGACAGATCTGGGAGACCATTTTCTATCTCGTTTCCGCTCTATCGATCGCCTCTCTCATCGCCATTCTCCTCATCGCCCGCGAGTTAGCCCGTCCGTTAGAAAAATTACGGGATTACGCCATCAATACGGATAATATTCACTTTAAACAGCCGCTCCCGCGAGATTTCCATATCCGCGAGATTAACCAGCTATCGAGCGCCCTGGAGGAAATGATCGGGCGCCTACGCGACTGGGGGGAAGAAATCGTCCTCAGTTGGAAAGAGGCCCAAAACGCCAACCGTCTGAAAAACGAGTTTCTCGCCACCACCTCCCACGAATTACGCACCCCGCTCAACGGGATTATCGGTTGTATTCGCTGTGTCAAAGATGGACTATGCGATAGCGAGGAAGAAGCGCGCGAGTTCTTACAACAGGCCGACGGGGCGGCGGTTCATTTATTGGGAATTATTAACGATATTCTCGATATAGCCAAAATAGAAGCGGGAAAACAATCGGTAAACCTTGAAATCGTCAATTTACACGATATCATAACCGAAGTAGTCAGTTTACAGGGAATCCAGATCCAGCACAAAAAACTCCGGTTAACGGTACGGGAGAGCCGGCAAAATCTCAAAATTTACGCCGATCCCGCGAAATTCAAACAGGTCATCCTGAACGTACTGTCTAACGCCACGAAATTTACCGAGATCGGGGAAATCTCGATTTCTACAGAAGCCAGAGACGATCGGGCCGTCGTCACGGTGATCGATACGGGAATCGGCATCGCCCCGAGTCAACAATCCCGACTATTCCGCCCCTTCGTGATGATCGACGGTTCCACCACCCGAAAATTCGGCGGTACGGGCTTAGGATTGGCGATTTCCAAAAATCTGATGGAATTGATGGGCGGCGATATTTCCCTATTCAGTGAGGGAAAGGGTTTCGGTACCAAGGTCGAGGTCACTATCCCCCTAGCCGAGCGCGAGGCGAACCCGATCGATCTCGATAACCCGATCGCCCCGGAAGTTCCCGTTCTCTAAGGCGGGAGGCAGGAGGCGGGAGGTAGGAGTCAGGAGTCAGGAGGCAGGAGGCAGGAGTCAGGAGGCAGGAGGCAGGAGGCAGGAGGCAGGAGTAAAGAGTAAAGGTGAACGGCTTAAAAATAGTCTTTTCCCTTTTCCCCTTCCCCTTTTCCCCCAAAAACTCCCCCATCTCCCTCACCTCACCCGGATTCCCGTACCCGTTCGGTATAATCTTTGGGGCGCAGTTTCCGGAAAGTCTCGAAAGCCATTCCCCGGAGATTGACCGGGAAATAGGACAGCAGGAGACCGAAGCTTGATCGACGCGATTTTCCCAGCACTTCCGCCGCTTTTTCTAACAATTCCCGTCCTCGTTCGGTATCTCCCCGCTCGATCAGCCTCAAGCCCAGAGATTCCCGCAAAACGGCCAACCGTTTCACCCGTTCTTTTTCTAACTCGGCATCGTCGAAACGATAGCTCTCCAGACAGAAAGATTTCGCGCTCAGAAAATGGATCGCCTGCCGGACGCTGGTTTGTCCCCCGTGAAAACGGTACTCCATCAGCAATTCCGGGAGGAAATACCCCCGTTTACCCGCCAGCGCCAGACGGACGAGCAGATCGAAATCCTCGCACCCGTCCGCCTCGGAGCGCATATACCCCACCTCCGCGAGAGCGGCGCGCCGGAAAAGGGTCGATCCTACCTGTAAGCTTTGGTATTGAAAGGTCTGGCGGACTAGATCGGGAATAATTCCTTCTTTTAGTTTATTCTTGCCCCATTTCGCCGAATTTGCTTTCGTCGCCGCTTCCGCGCGTTGCCCGTCGCGATCGATAATCCAGTGATCGCTACAGACGAAATCGACTGTTGGATCTCGATCGAGTACCGCCACCGTTCTCGCCAGAAATTCCGGCGTTAACCCGTCATCATCGTCGAATTTAATAAAATACTCGCCCGTAGCCGCCTCGAAACCCGATTTCATGTTCAAACTGCGGCCGATATTCTTCGGGTGGCGGAGATAGCGAATTCGCGGATCGGTATATCCCGCCATCATTTCCGGGGTTCGATCGATCGAGCCATCATCGCAGACGATCAACTCGAAATCCGGGTAGGTTTGCGCGAGGACGCTATTTATCGAATAGACGAGATAATCCGCGCGGTTATAGGTGGGAATACAAACGGAAACTTTCGGCATAGAGAGGGGGCGGCGATCGGGATTCGGGCGATCTCGACCCGATCATCGCGTCGATCGAGGAGGTTGTCAATCGATCGATCGGGAGAACGGTAGCGGACGATTTCTACCGGCGCGACGGGGAATATTTTCTATCTCGCGACGGTTATGCTAAGATTCATTCTCAATGTAAACAGACGGAACCACAAATTCCCGCTCTTTCCCGCTCCCGGCGATCGACAGATGATCCGGATAGGAGCGCGCCTTTCCCCCGTCCGATTCTCGCGTTATCCTAGCGTCGGCGCGGGCGAGATCCGCTCCGGGTATTCAGCGGATCGAGCGAGAGGGAGCCTCTTTCTCGCGGGTAAATCGAGGGGCGATCGATAACGAAAGTTCACCTCGCCCGAACGGTTCGGGATTGTCAATTTCCCCGAACAGAGTTATCTTTTCCAATTAATCGCGACGTTCCCATCGTCGCCCTAGGAGTATATCGATGAAAGCGATTGTTTTAACCTACGATAAATACATGAAGTTCGCCGAACACACGATCTACACCTATCAGAAGTTCTGGCCGAGTCATCCTTTTACTTTTCGAGTTCCCTACGGCGAGAATCCGCTCGATCGCTCGCGCTTCGGCGATCGGGTAGAACTCGTACAGATGGATTGCGCGAGAGCGCTATCGCCCGCCGAGATCGAGAAATCCCCCAAGCTCTTTAATCCTATCAAAGAAACCGTTTTAACGCTTTTAAAAGACCTGCCCGATGAAGAATGGATTTTCTGGTGCATGGACGATCGCTATATTATGCGTATTCAAGAAGATAAAGTCAATGATATTCACGATTTCGTGATCGACCACGCCGGGCCGGATGTATTGGTCGTTAACTACGCGCGCAATCGCGCTGGCGGATATTTTAAAAGCGATAAATATATTAAAGAAGGCGTAGAAATTTTAACCCCCAAAGGACAGATTTTACGAGAGACCGTGTACTCGGATGGCACCTATTTACCCGATACCTGGTCGCATCAATTTATCCGGGTGAAAGGGATACGGAGAATTTTTGAAAGTTTTCCCGATCGCCCGTTTGTCGCCAAAACGATGGATAGTTTCGATCTGCCGAAACTCCCCGGAGAAAAACAACTCATGGTGGAAAACAATTTAGTGGTTTTCGGAGAAAGCACCAGTCGGGGGGAGATCACGGAAAATTGCGTCGCCAGTTTCAAGCGCTGGAAAATGGAACTACCGTCCAATATGACGATTTCTTCCAAATATCACGTGATCGGGGAATTACCCTATCAATGGATGGGAGTAACGTTTACCCTACCTCGCGGGGTCAAACGGCGCTTGACCGACGTGACCCGTTGGTACTGGCGGAATATTTAAAACGGGACTCCCGGCGATCGATACCCGCTCGCCCTTCTCTTTTGCGGTCAGGGATGGTAAGTTTTAGGGTGTTCACCGACAACCTCGATATCCATGTCGCCGAAAATTGCCGGGATTATCTGCACCCATAATCGGGATCATTATCTAGCGGGAGCGATCGATAGTCTTCTCGCGCAAGATTGTGCCGATTTCCAGATCGTCGTCGTCGATAATGCCTCGACCGATAACACCCGTTCGGTAGTCGAGGCCCGTCTCGGCGATTCCCGTCTTCAATACGTCTACGAACCCGTTTTAGGACTCTCTACCGCCCGCAACCGCGGCGCGAGAGAAACGACCGCTCCCTTTCTCGCCTATCTCGATGACGATGCCGTGGCCAGTCCAGGCTGGTTACAGATCCTTGTAAACGCCTACGAGTCCAACGACAAACTAGCCATCGCCGGCGGCAGAGTCACCCTGATCTGGCCGCCGGGACAACCGCGACCGGATTGGCTCTCCGATAGTCTGGCCGACGGTTTGGGCGCTTTCGATCTCGGTGACGAGGTAGTCTATATCACGAACGCCAATCTTACCCCTAGAGGCGTGAATTACTCGATACGGCGGGAATTCCTGGAACAAGTCGGCGGTTTCGACCCGAATTTAGGACGGATCGGCAAAAGGCTCCTCTCCAACGAGGAATTATACATGACCGAACTGGCGCTCGATCGGGGTTGGCAGGTAGCCTACTTTCCCGACGCGCTCGTGGAACACAATGTCGCCCCGGAACGAACCCATCCGCGATGGTTTATCGAGCGCAGTTGGTGGCAGGGAGTTAGCGAACACTATCGCGAGGAGGTGGCGGGAAGAACGGGATTCATTCAATTTAAACGAGGTGGTGAACGTCTCGCCCGCGGTCTCTATAAATCCTTGAAATTTATCAACGAACCCGCGGAACGCTTCGATAACCTCCTCTACGCCTACGGTCAGGTCGGTTATCTAGGCGAGGTCGTTAAATCTTTATTCACGGCTAAAAAATAAATATTTGTAAATGAATGAGTAAAAAGGCGTTGATTTGTGGTATATCGGGGCAGGATGGGGCGTATCTTGCCGAAATCCTCTTACAGGAAGGTTATACCGTCTGCGGAACCTCGCGGGACGCGGCCATGTCCTCGTTTTCCAATCTAACCCGTCTCGGCATCAAAGAACGGGTCAAACTGGAATCGATGGCGCTCAACGACTTCCGCAGTGTCCTCCAAGTCTTGAAAAAAATCCAACCGGATGAAGTGTATAATCTCGCGGGACAGAGTTCCGTCGGCCTGTCCTTCGAGCAACCGGTCGAGACGCTGGAAAGTATCGCCACCGGAACCTTGAACCTTCTCGAAGCGATCCGGTTCACGGGAGCGGCCATTAAATTCTACAACGCCGGATCGAGCGAGTGTTTCGGCGATATCGGCGATCGACCCGCGGACGAAACCACCCCCTTCCGTCCCCGCAGTCCCTACGCGGTCGCCAAAGCCGCCGCCTTCTGGGAGGTCGCTAACTACCGCGAGGCCTACGGACTCTTCGCCTGTTCCGGCATCCTGTTCAATCACGAATCCCCCCTGCGTCCCGAACGTTTCGTCACCCAGAAAATCATCGCCGCCGCCTGCCGGATCGCGGACGGTAGCCCGGAAACCCTACATCTAGGGAATATCGAGATTCAACGAGATTGGGGATGGGCGCCGGAATACGCCCGCGCCATGTATTTAATGCTCCAGCAAAACGAACCCGACGATTACGTGATCGCCACCGGGGTCAGTTCCCGATTAGAGGATTTCGTCGCCGAGGCTTTCGCGAACGTGGGCTTGAACTGGCAGGATCACGTCATTAGCGATCGAAGTCTCCTCCGTCCCACCGATCTCGCCATCAGCCGCGGCAACCCGACCAAAGCGAGGGAAAAACTCGGTTGGCAGGCGCGGTATACCATGCCCGATATCGTCCGCGAAATGGTCAAAACTCGCCAGGAGAAGTCATTATGAACCTTTTAATGCTCAGTTCTACCTTTCCCTACCCGCCGACCAAGGGAGGAACCCACGGGCGAACCTTTAATTTACTCAATATCCTCGCCCGAAATCACGCGATCACCCTACTGGTACAACGCGCCCCCGACGTGACCGACGAGGAAGTGGAAAAATTACGTCATTTCGTGGAAGATCTCGTCGTTTTTCCCCGTCCGACGGGAGTTAATAACAGTGTTTTGGCAAAAATCGGTCGGTTCGGGCGGTTTGTACAGAAAGGAACCCCTCCGAACGTTCTTTTCGGCTACTCGCGGGAAATGCAGGACTGGATCGATACCGCGGTTCGCGAGAAGCGGTTTTCGGTGATTACCAGCGAGCATAGCGTCAACGAGATCTACGTGCGCCCGGAATGGAAAGGACAGATTCGCACCGTGATCGATATCCATAGTTCCGTGTATCAAACCTGCAAAAATCAGCTAGAGATCGGCGTTTCTAGCCGGGAAGCGCGCGATCGCCTCTATCTGCCCCTCCTGCGCCGTTACGAACGCGATAGCGCGCGCAAATTCTCCCGCGTCGTGGTGACGACCGACGACGACGAGCGCCAGATGAAAGAATTCGTCCCCGATGGCGAGGTGTTTCTCATCCCCAACGCGGTCGATCTCGACCTATTTCCCTACCGTCCCCGCGATCCGGGCGGCCATCATTTAATTTTCGTCGGCGGACTCGATTATTTTGTCAATATCGACGCGGCCTGTTTTCTGGCACGGGAAATTCTACCCCGTTTGCGGGAAAAATACCCGAACGCGACGGTCACGCTGGTGGGGGCGAATCCTGCCGCGGAAGTGCGGGAGTTAGAAAAATCGCCCGGTGTGACGGTGACGGGACGGGTTCCCTCGATCGCCGATTATTTACATCGGGCGACGGTGGCTGTCCTCCCTCTCCGGACAGGTTTCGGGATGAAATTTAAAACCTTAGAATCGATGGCCGCGGGAACCCCGGTGGTCGCGAGCGATCGAGGATTAGAAGGATTGGCCGTAGACGGGGAAAACGTACCGTTACGGGCGTTAAGAGCCAATAATGTCGGCGAGTACGTGACGGAAATCTCCCGTTTATTTGAATCCGCCGATTTACGAGAAACCCTATCCCGGAACGGTCGCGCGTTAATCGAAGAAAAGTATACTTGGGAACGGGCGGGAGCCGAATACGAGAGAGTTCTGGTGGAAGGCTTGTAACGGATTGTCCAAAATCGCCACTAACATCTTGTCCAAGATCGGGGAAAAACATTAAGATTTGTTTGAAGCTCTTGGGTATAAAGTATGTTATATTCTCCCGGCCTCGTGGAAATCTCCGTCGTCGTTCCCGTATATAACGAGGAAGAGAATCTCGACGCTTTATTCGGGCGACTTCTCTCGGTTCTCGACGGCCTCGACAAGAGCTACGAGATCGTCTGCGTCAACGATGGTAGTCGCGATAATACCCTCGCGGGGTTGCTCGATTATCATTACCGGTACCCGAGTATTAAAGTGGTGAATCTGTCGCGGAATTTCGGCAAGGATATCGCGATGACGGCGGGAATCGACTACGCGCGGGGATTGGCGGTCATTCCCATCGATGCCGACCTCCAAGATCCCCCGGAATTGATCGCCGAAATGGTCGAGAAATGGCGCGAGGGCTATGACGTGGTTTACGCGTCCCGTCGGGAGAGAAACGGAGAGACCTGGTTAAAACGCTTCACCGCGGGCGCTTTTTATAAAATTATTAATAAAGTGAGCGATTTTCCCATTCCCCCGAATACGGGCGATTTTCGCCTGCTCGATCGACAGGTGGTAGAGTCGCTCAAGAAGATGCCGGAGCGCAACCGGTTTATGAAAGGCCTGTTCGCGTGGGTGGGGTATAAACAGACGGCGATTTTTTTCGATCGACAACCCCGACATCTGGGACAAACCAAATGGAATTACTGGAAGTTATGGAATTTCGCGCTCGACGGCATTACTTCTTTTAGTTTTCTCCCCCTAAAAGTTTGGACATACGTGGGATTCTCGATCGCTTGTCCGGCTCTCCTCTACGCGCTGTTTTTGATCGCCCGAACGATCGTTTTCGGCATCGACGTACCGGGCTACGCTTCGACTATGGTAGCCGTCCTCTTTCTCGGGGGAATTCAATTACTCACCCTGGGCATCATCGGCGAGTATATCGGCCGGGTGTACGAGGAAGTCAAGGGACGACCTCTCTATCTCGTGCGCGACCGCTACGGCTTCGAGCCGAGCGAGGTGTTACGGGAAGAAGTTTATCAGAGGTAGGAACGGTAGGGGCGGGCTTCCCAACCCGTCCGTACAGGAATCGAACCACCCTGTAAATTCAGGAACTCATCGAATATATTTAAGAAAATAAAGTAAACGAAAATTACTCGATCGAGAGTTACAAAACCGAGTATCTTGATTTCCAGCTTTCAGGGGATATTTAACGCTAGGTTAGTGGACAGGGCTTGATTGGGGAAACTCGATCCTCGATGATAGATTCTGCCTTTCTAGGTTCCTAGATTTCTGACTTCTCCTCCCTCTTTTTTCGATAATTTATCCGCGAGACGGGTGGGTTCTGGTAAACGATATTTCGTCAGACATCGCGAGACTCGATCGATCGCCGTTTCCAGACTCACCCGATGCCCGATCGAGATATACAACGGTTTCACGCGGGTACGGGAGCGGAAAACCGCGCCGATCGTTTCTTTTTTATCGATTAAGGGTGTCCACGCGCCTTTTTCTTCCCCTAGCGGCGCGTGTTTGCCCACCAGTAAGGATTTCGCCACGCCGATCGTCGGTCGATCGATCGCGACCCCTAAATGGGACGCGATCCCCAGGCGCCGCGGGTGGGCGATTCCCTGCCCATCGCAGAGATAGAGATCGGGATTCGTTTTTAAATGTTCTAATGCTTCTAATATCGCGGGAATTTCCCGAAAAGAGAGGAAACCCGGCACGTAGGGAAAACCGGTCGGCATTCGGGCGATCGAGGTTTCCACCACTTCCAGCGAGGGGAAGTTTAACACGACGATCGCCGCTTTGGTGATGGTGTTGTTCTCCTCGAAACCGACATCGACCCCGGCCACCAATCCTACCGGATCGAGCCGATCTTCGGGGATCACGAGCGATCGAGCTTGTTGCTGGATCTCTCTCGCGGACTCGATCGAATCCGGGACGGTGAAGGAATAACGACTCATGGCGCGATCTGGCGATTTCCATCGACTAACGTTACAATTAGCGATAAATTAACGTGAATTTTCCGAGAAACTATGACCCGAAAAATGCTCGTTCTATCCACCGCCTCTAGTAGTCTATTATCGCTGTTAATTTTGACCAACGCGGTACAGGCTTCCCCCGAATCTTCCCCGGTTCATCTACAGGGAATGAATACAAGCCTAGAAATGGCGATTCTTAACCCGGCCAATCGCGAGGAAAACCCGATCTTCCGACATATCGGTTGTAGTTGTGCGGTTTGCACTCGATCGACCGCTTTGTAAATCACTCGATCGATAGACGCGAACCCTGACAATTATCAAAAAGCGATCGGGGTGACGGGTTCGGTGACGGTAAACTCTGCCGATCCGTTTTTTCCCTCGATCGCCGCCTCCAGCCTTGACCGAATCCCTAAAATTCTTTTAAAATCTTATTAGGGCTTTACTTTCGATTTTCTCCTACCCCGACAACGATGTACACTCTAACTCGATGGACAGTGGAAGACTATCACCGCATAATCGAAGCGGGAATTTTAGAAGATCGTCCCGTGGAATTAATGAAGGGAGAAATTATTGACATGAGTCCGGAGAGTCCGTTTCACCATTTTCTGAATATGAGTGGTGTTACTTATTTACGATCGTTATTAGGACAACAGGCGATTATCAGTGAAGCTCATCCCATCACGTTGCCGGATTCAGAACCAGAACCCGATATCGCGATAATTCGTCTTCCTATTACTAACTACAGAAATCGTCACCCCCATCCCGAAGATATCTATTGGATCATCGAGATCTCGGATAGCACCCTGAAAAAAGATTTAAGCTTGAAAAAAAACGTATACGCCAGCGCGGGAATCCGGGAATATTGGGTTATCGATCTTCAGACACGAACCCTACACGTCTTCCGAAATCCTCTAGGAAATGATTACGAGAGCGCGGAAACTTATCGAGATGGGGTGGTTTATTCCCTCGCGTTTCCCACGATAGAAATTAGTGTCAAAAAATTACTCGGAATAGAATAATCGATCCTCCTTACAAATCATTCGATCGATAGACGCGAACCCCAGCGATCTTGTGGTATAAAGGCTCGATCGGTCGCGATCGGGGCGACGGGTTCGGTGAGGGTAAATTCCGCCGATTCGATGCGGTTTTTAAGATCGATCGCCGTTTGACGGGAAAGATAAATACTGGCAAGAGGCGCGACGCGAACGCTTTTTCCCTCGATCGAGATCCGGCCGCTTTTAAGTTTCGCGTAGGTGACGAGGCCGAAGGTGGGGCGAACCCGTCGGGGAATCGAAAAATCCACCACCGGCGCGACGATTTCCTCGTCTTTCACGGCGCAATTCTGCAAGATTTCCTCGGTTAAAACCGGAATCGGAACCGCGACCCCTAACAGTAAAGAAGCCCCGTAATTTTTGAAATAACAGCCGCGTACCCAACGCGAATCCATCTGTTTCGCGTCGCCGATGAGCGCTAACGTGGAAGCCGGACCGATCGGGGTATGGTTCGCGAGCCGTTTTTGTAGGGGAAAGTGTTGGGTTCCCTCCCAAGAAACGTAACCGATTCCCCCTCCTAATAGGATACGCGTGCCGATACCGATCGCCTGTAAATCTGGATCGTTAAAAAGTGGGGAGATCGCGCCGGGGTTACAATAAACGGCGTTACCGAGGCGCGGCTGTAGAGGGCCGAGATAGGTGTAAAGAAGTCGATCGCCCCCGTTCACACCGACGATAAAATTCTGGTAGAGATTGCGCGGATTGAAAAGATAGAATTGATTGATCGTGTCTTTAGTGATGGTGGTTTCAAAAGTCGATCGGGGGTAACAGTCCGTCACCTGGCCGATCGCGCGCAGATGGATCGCTTTTCCCGCGATCAGATCCTCGATAACGTGTCCGCCGCCGCGTTCGCTTTCTCGATGTTCTCCATCGGTGCCATCCATTTTAGTGCCGACATCGCCCATCGCGCTCGCCCCCAGATACAGATCGACCGCGCCGAAACCCGCGTAGGCCGGGATACCATCGAGCCAACACTGCCGGATTTTAATCGGCGGATCGGTCTGTCCAAGATTGATGAGCGCGCCAGAAGATTCCATCGGCTCGAAAGTCCCCGTACAGATCACGTCTACCTGTTGGAAAGCTTCTTTTAAGCCGATCTCGGCGATTTTTCGTTTCGCTTCCTCCACCGTCCAGACAACGGCGGTTTTCTCGTGAATTTTCTCGTTAATTCGGGCGATCGTTCTCATCTCGGTCGGCTATCGGCGGGAGTCCTACTTTGCATTGTAGGACAGGAAACCGATTAGACCTCCTGCAAAAATCAAAAATTTCTCGTGGGGACAGGAGTCAGGAGCCAGGAGTCAGGAGTCAGGAGGAGAAAGGAAAAGTAAAGACTTTTTAAGAATCTAAATACTGAATTTTTATTCTAAAAAACGTTTAAAATCGTCATTTTTAAGTTAAATTATACTTTCCCCCCTCACTTTTGCCGGAGGTCTATTCTAGAAATCAAAAGTTTCTGCATCGGGAGAAGATAGGAGCCGATCGATGGGAACCGGGCAAAGATAGAAATAAGAAGGAATGATAAAATGAGAACTATCGCTGTTTTATCTCGATCGATCGCGACTTTCTAACTTTTTTGGCGATCGATCGTCAATTCGGTACAAAGTCTAGAAAGCTTAGAATGAAGATAAAGCGTCGATAACCGATAGGTCATAGACCTCTTACACGATTCGTTTTTGAGGGTTTAAAAACTTCAAAAATCGGAATTATACACCATAAATAAGTGTTTTCTGAAAATTTTAGCGATAATGTTCTTTCTCCTGACTCCTAGAGCTTGTTTTTCGGTGGATTACGCTTCGCTAATCCACCCTACGGTCTCCTGACTCCTGACTCCTGACTCCCTAACCACACGACAATTTTAAAATTTTGCAAGAGGTATCATGAGCGATCGAGCGATTCACGTTATCGGGGGAGGATTGGCGGGAACCGAGGCCGCGTGGCAGATCGCGCGCGCCGGGATTCCCGTGATATTGCACGAAATGCGCCCGATCCGCTCCAGTCCCGCCCACCATACCGAATATCTCGCCGAATTGGTCTGTAGTAACTCGTTCGGGGCGATGGCGGTCGATCGAGCGGCCGGATTACTCCACGAGGAGTTGCGCCGGCTGGGTTCGGTGATTATCGCGTCGGCCGATCACCACAGTGTTCCCGCGGGAGGGGCTTTAGCGGTCGATCGGGGCGTGTTTAGTTCAGAATTGACAGAAAATCTCGCCAATCACCCGCTAATCACCTTAAAACGTGGGGAGATCGGCGAAATACCGAGGGATGGAGTGGTCGTTTTAACTACCGGCCCGCTGACCAGTCCGGCGTTGGCGGAAGATCTCCAGCATTTCGCCGGGATGGACTACCTCAGCTTTTTCGACGCGGCCAGTCCGATTATCGTGGGCGATTCGATCGATCGTTCGATCGCTTTCCTCGCTTCCCGCTACGATAAAGGCGAGGCGGCCTACCTCAACTGTCCGATGAACAAGGAACAGTATCTCCATTTCTGGCAAGAACTCTGTCGGGCCGAACAAGCGGAATTAAAAGATTTTGAACGGGAAAACGCCAAATTTTTCGAGGCTTGTCTACCGATCGAGGAACTGGCGCGACGGGGCGAGGATACCATGCGCTACGGCCCGCTAAAACCGGTCGGACTCGGCGATCCCCGCTACCCGGATCAACGTCCCTACGCGGTCATTCAACTGCGGATGGAAGATAAAGCGGGGCAGTTGTGGAATATGGTCGGTTTTCAGACGAATTTGAAGTGGGGCGAACAGAAACGCATTTTCCGCCTTATCCCCGGATTGGAAAACGCCGAATTCGTCCGTATGGGAGTGATGCACAAGAATACTTTTATTAACTCCCCGAAATTACTTTCCCCCACTCTCCAGTTTCATTCCCGTCCCACCCTACTCGCGGCCGGGCAACTGGTGGGGACGGAAGGCTATACCGCCGCGGCCGCCGGGGGATGGTTAGCGGGAACGAACGCGGCGCGGTTAGTGCTGGGATTGGAACCGGTGACGTTACCGGTAACGACGATGATGGGCGCGTTATTCGAGTTCATCAGCACCGCGGAACCGAAACATTTTCAACCGATGCCGCCGAATTTCGGGATTATGCCTCCCTTAGAAACGCGGGTACGGAATAAGCGGGAGCGCTACGGTTACTATAGCGATCGATCCCTCAGCGATCTAGAAAATTGGTATCGCTCGATCGCGGAAGTTTCCGAAAGTGCCGAGATACGCCCAGAATCGGTCACTTTCGCGTAAATATTCACTGGCGGTAAAAGCGATCGCACTACAATAAGAAAGTGTCCGCCGATGACTCGGAAGTTCTCTCATTCTCTCGCGGGAGGTTCGATATGGTAGTCGCGTCTCGGTTTCTGTCTCTAGAAGATTTTTGGGATTTTGACGATGGAACGGATACCCGTTACGAGTTAGAAGAGGGGGAATTACGAGCTATGCCGCCAGAAAATGACCTTAATCTTCGTATTGCATCTTTTTTAATCATTTATTTTTCACAGGTAGGAATTCCCGCTTATCGCTTGAGAATCGGGACGGAAATTGTAGTTAGTGGAACCCGTCCGACGGTGCGCGTGCCGGATTTGATGGTGTTATCGGAGGAATTAGCGTCAATTCTGGCCAGCGCGGGTCGATCGACCGTGACGATGGAGATGCCGCCGCCGGAATTGGTGGTAGAGGTGGTTTCCCCCGGACGGGAAAATGTCAATCGGGATTATCGGTACAAGCGATCGCAATATCAGGCCCGGGGAATCGGCGAGTATTGGATCGTCGATCCGATCGAGGGGAAAATCACGATACTGAGTTTAGTAGAGGGACTATACGAGGAATCGGTTTTCACCGGAGACACGGAAATCGTCTCGGCCTTTTTACCGTCGGGAGTTTCGTTAACCGCGGCGCGGGTTTTACAGACGGGAGTATAGGGAAAAAACCCGATCGGACGACCTTTTCCCTTTCCCCTTTTCCCATTACCGGCGAATCTCGCCTAATTTCGGAAAAATCGGGATCAAGCTATCACCGTGACACCCCGCAGGTAATCCTGTAACTGACGCTCGTGATCGTGGCTGAAATCGCCCAGGGGTAGGGAATCGATCGAGAAAGCCCGAACCTCGCTAATTTCCAGGGTGTCCAGGATACCGAAACTCCCGTCGGCCTCGGCCTCGATCGAGACCGAGATCGAGTGAATCCGCGGATCTCGATCGAACGAGGAATACACCCCCACCAAACGCCGGATTCGTAACAAAGTTAAGCCCGTCTCCTCGGTTAACTCGCGTTTGGCGGTGTTGGGAATATCCTCGCCCCAATCGATCAACCCGCCCGGAAGTCCCCATTGTCCCGTATCCCGCCGTCGTACCAACACGATCCGACCGTCGGGGAGAATCGGGATGATCGTTACCCCCGCGATCGGATGACGGAAGATCACCCCCATCACGGTTTTGATATATTGCCAGACACGACCACCCATAAAAACCCTCGCGGTTCGCGGTTAATCCGTTTGTAAGATAGTCTTCGCCGACGCTAACGCCGATCGAACCTGCTCGAAACCCGTACCCCCGTAACTGTTGCGGGCGGCGACCACCTGACGGGGGGTGATAGCCTCGTAGATATCCTCCTCGAACGCGGGATGTAGCGATCGCCATTCTTCCAGGGTCAGGTCTTTTAATAATTTACCCGCCGCCAGACTGGTTTTGACCACTTTCCCCACTAAATTATACGCTTCCCGGAAAGGAACTCCTTTCGCCGCTAGATAATCCGCGACATCGGTGGCGTTAGAAAAGTCTTCCGATACCGCCGCCGCTAACCGTTCGGTACGGAATTGCATCCCTTCCGCGAGAAGAATCGTCATCGCCTCCAGAGAAACGCGAACGGTATTCACCGCGTCGAAGAGGGCTTCTTTATCCTCTTGTAAATCCTTGTTGTAGGCGAGGGGTAAGCCTTTCATCAGGGTGAGTAGCGCCTGAAGATGTCCGAAAACGCGCCCGGTTTTCCCGCGTACCAGTTCGGGAACGTCGGGATTCTTTTTCTGGGGCATGATACTCGACCCGGTGGCGCAACTGTCGGTCAGACTGACGAAGCTAAATTCCTGCGAGGCCCAGAGAATGATTTCCTCCGCCAGACGGCTGAGATGTACCATGATCAGACTGGCCGCCGCCAGGAACTCGATGGCGAAATCCCGATCGCTCACCCCGTCGAGGCTGTTGTTATACACTCTCTCGAAACCGAGGAGATTGGCGCTGTAATGGCGATCGATGGGAAACGTCGTTCCCGCGAGCGCCCCGCACCCGAGGGGGGAAATATTCACCCGCGCGCGGATCTCGCCGAGACGCTGGTAATCGCGTTCGGCCATCTGGAAATAGGCGAGGAGATGGTGGGCTAAACTGACCGGTTGGGCGCGCTGGAGATGGGTATAACCGGGGATGAGGGTTTCCACGTTATTTTCCGCGAGATCGACGAGAACGCGCTGGAAATCGCGGATCTCTTGGCGAATATTATCGATCTGCTCGCGTAGGTACAGACGGACATCCGTACCGACCTGATCGTTGCGGGAGCGGGCGGTGTGGAGTTTTTTGCCCGCGTCTCCCACTAATTCCGTTAAACGGTGCTCGACCGCGAAATGCACGTCTTCCTGGTCGATGCCGGGGTTGAACTGTCCGGCGCGATATTCCTGGCGGATCTGTTCTAATCCTTCCACCAGGCGATCGGCCTCCTCTCGGGTCAGAATACCCGTGTAAGCCAGCATTCGGGCGTGAGCGATCGAGCCGGTGAGATCGTGTTCGATCAGTTCGATATCGAAGCCGATACTGGCGTTAAAGCGCGCGATAGCGGGATGGAGACTGCCTTCAAAGCGATCGCTCCAAGTTTTCTTGTCTGTCACTGTCCTAGTCCGGTAGCGTGGTGGTTCGAGGGGACCCGCGCCCGAGAATCCCGGTTAGCGTTCGTAGACCTCTCGCGGGATCGGGATCGGATCGTCTTAACCCGCGACAATCAAGGATCTATGCAGATAAACCAGTATTTTACGGGGTCGTAAAATGTTTCAGCCCGGATTTTTCTTTATAGCTCTTGATCGCTGGCTTCTGTTACCGAACCATGACGGAAAATATCGAATTCCGCGAGAATTCCGGTCGGTCGGGGGGGTGCGAACTTATCCATGATAGCGGTTTTTCGCGGCCCGAGCGACGCTAACTCAATAGCTCGTCATGCCTTTAAACAGATAGCCCGCCACGATACCGACGATTAAAGCCCATACCTGTCCGGATTTGATGAAATTAGAGAACCATTTCTGAAAACTGCCGATAATATCCACGTCCTTATCGGTAATGGTCATCAGGGAATCGGTGAGCGGGGAAAGGTCAACGCCGGCCACGAGGTGATGGATAGTATCAAGCACGATCGAACTCCTGAACTGTATATCGTTTTCTAGCTAGATTGTACCCGCATAACCACCAAAGTCATATCATCGCCACTATCGTTGTCCGAACCGGTGAATTTTTCCACCGTATCGAACAGATATCGCAAGATTCTCTCCGGGGTTTCCCGCCGCTCGCAAGCCTCGCGCACCGCGGCCAGCCAGTTTTTCTCGTCGAAGCGCTCGCCGAGAGAGTTCACCGCGTCGGTGAAACCGTCCGTGTAGTAGATGAGGGTGTCGCCGGGTTCTAGGCGAACGCTCCCGTCTTCATAGGTCGATTCCGCTTCCAAACCCACGAGCATCCCCTCGGTATCGAGGCGATCGATTTCCCCCGTCGCGGCGTGCCAGAGTAAGGGGGGGTAATGGGCGGCGTTACTGTAGGACAGGACACGGGTACGGGGATCGTACTCGGAATAAAATAAGGTCACGAAACGATGGGAATTTTCCAGATCGGCGTACATGACGCGGTTGAGATGGGTGAGGATCTGCGAGGGGGAATGACGGTTCAACACTTCCGCCCGTAACATCCCGCGGGTCATGGTCATCAGTAATCCCGCCGGAACTCCCTTGCCCATGACATCGCCGATAACGATACTCCAGGGAACGGCACTGGCCTCGTCGGGATCTTCGCGATCGGGGGTCAGGCGATCGTAATTACTGGGAATAAAATCGTAGTAGTCGCCGCCGACGCGATTGGCGGTTTTACAGTGGGCGGCCAGTTCCACGCCGAGAATTTTCGGGCATTGGCGCGGCAGTAAACGGGCTTGAATTTCCGAGGCGATTTCCAGTTCGCGATCCTGACGTTCTTTCGATCGCAGTTCGATGGTTAACTCGTTGTTGGCCATCGCGACCGCGGTTTGATCGGCGACTAGCTGGAGTAGTTTCCGTCGCGTCGGTGTCCAACTGTAATCGGGATCGCGACTGAAAACATATAGTCTTCCTCGCTCGCTATTCTTGACGAGTATCGGCGTACTGTACACCCGCGTTCCCGTTCCTAATGTCTTGCGAATCTGGTAATCGAGAGAATCCAAAAACGAGATCCCCGTGGCTTCCCGATCGTTTCCGGCCTCGATTAATTCCCGATTCGATCGACGAACGATCGCTTCTAGAGATAAACGCAGTTCCGAACCGATCTGATTGTCCTGACAGTGCAGTTGTTCGAGCGAGGCCTGCCCGTTCGGTTTACTCAAGATCAACGCTCCCCCTTCCGCGTCGGCCACCCGCGCCGCCATCAGGGGGGTGAGATCGAGAAACTGGTTTAAGTTATTGAAACTGCGGAGGGCGAAACCGAGAGAGCTTAACAGATTTTGGACTTTGTTCTGCTCGCGGTACAAACTGGCCACTAACTCTTTCAGTGCCAATATCGGTTTGACATCGGCGGGGGAGTTCCCGATCGGGGCGGGGGAGGGAAGGGAAGTTATCGGTTCGGGATCGGAAAGCATATTCTCAGAGGGTCGATCGGTCGCGATAAATTATAACGGGAGCGGGAGAATTCCCGCCGCGGCCTGTTTAAGTCTAACAGTATAGTTGATCTTTTTCCCGGCGCGACAATTCACCGCGAATGTTTGCCGATTTTCGCGGGAAAATCGTCCCGGATCTGCATTGACAGTTTCCCTCGATACTAGACCTCTCGCGAAAATCAAAAATCTCTCGTCGGGACAGGAGTCAGGAGGAGAAAGGAGAATTTAAGAGTTCGGAAAAAACACGAAAAGTGTATTTTTCGCTATATATTCTTAAAATCGTAATTTTTTAGTTGAATTTGACTGTCGCGCCTCACGTTTGCCGGAGGTCTACTAATACCCGATCGAACTACCCGGAGAGAAAATCGGGAGACAACCGAGGTGAGGTAGATGGGGGATGGGGAAAGCGTTATCCTGTCGATCGGTATCCGAAAACTCTAGAAACTTTTTCTCTCACGAAATCTGTATCCAAAAAAACTCGAAACTTTTTCTCTCACGTCTCACGAAAAAGGACGAGAAAACACTACTTTTCTACTCCCTACTCCCCGCTCCCCACTCCTCGCCCCCCGCTCTCTTCCCTCCTACCTCCCGATTCCCCCGAAAATATAACGGACAATCCCGAAATCCAGATAATAATCATGGCTAACCATTACCCGAATTTTAGAATTGTCCGCTGAAAACGTTAGAAATCGGATTTACTCGGCGGTCGCGAGTTCGGTACTGCCGGTGGAGCGGCGACGGGTGAGCGAGTTGAACAGCATGATGCCGATCGCCTTGATCAGATTGCCCTCCAGTTCCTGGAACATTCTCATATTCATCCCGAAAGCGGCGTTGGCTTCGGCGACGATCCGTTCCGCGGTCGCTTCATCGACCGGTAACTCGTTGAGAGTTTGACGGTAGTGGTTTTTATAGGCTTTCTCGTCGGGAATATCTTTGAAATCGTAGAACGCGGTCCCGCCGGACTCTAAACCCATCGCTTTCACGGCGATTTTCTTGAGGATCTGTCCCCCCGATAGGTCGCCTAGATAACGCGTGTAGGAATGGGCGACGAGGAGTTCCGGTTCGGTAGCGGCGACCTCGTGGACGCGATCGACGTAGGCTTTTCCGGCGGGCGATAGCGAGATCTCCTGGCGCCAGTTGGGACCGTAATAGAAGTAGAGGTCTTGTTCCAGGGCGTTTTTCCGATTCAGTTCGGGAAAACAGATTTTCGAGACCACCGGATGCTCGCGGAGTTTTTCCAGTTCCTCTTCCATCGCCGAATAGACGAAGTATAGATTGGCCACGAGTTTACGATAGGAATTTTTCTCGACTACACCTTTGAGAAAACACTTGACAAATCCGACATTTTCTGCCATCGTGTGCGATTTTTTCGTGCCTTCCCGCAGTAGAGTTGCTAGATTGACGCTCATGTTACGATTCCCCGCTTGGATGAGTGGACCGGTATGGTTCGTTACAGAATAATTACGAAAACCGCCTATTTGGGTAGAGTAAACCGATTTGATGAGAAATTTTATTAAGATTTTTTACGGATTCGACGGGCGCGAGAGGTCTCGAAACCGCGAGGGGCCTGGGCGATCGAACCGGGCGGCACCCGATCGGCGGGGGCGGTCATTTTGTAAAGATTGATAAAGAGACGGACGGGGTTGATCTTTTCGGAAGAGACGTTATAATGTAGCGCGAATACCGTTCCACGAACGATGGCGGTAATATTTTTTAAAAAAACGTAACACGAGGGCGGTAAGCGGAGGCAAAATTCAACGAATTGAAACCGAATTTAGTAATCATGCTTATAATCAGGACAGGATTCTTACTTTTCCGATCTCCGTAGGCGCTTTCCGCGCGTGTCCGTTTTCTGAATCTTGACTCGAACCTTTTAGTTGTAACGCTCTGGTGATGCCCCGAATACTCGTAATCGATGACGATCCTGCAATCTCGGAATTAGTCTCCATCAACTTGGAGATGGCGGGTTATGACGTGAATCAGGCGGAGGACGGGATTAAAGGTCAGGCCCTCGCCGTCCAACTGCAACCCGATCTGATCATGCTGGATTTAATGTTGCCCAAAGTGGACGGTTTTACCGTCTGTCAACGTCTCCGGCGCGACGATCGCACGGCGGACATCCCGATCCTGATGTTGACGGCCCTGGGACAAACCCAGGATAAAGTAGAAGGCTTCAATGCCGGCGCGGATGACTATCTCACCAAACCCTTCGAGGTGGAGGAAATGTTAGCCCGCGTGCGCGCGCTACTCAGAAGAACCGATCGCATCCCGCAGGCGGCGAAACATTCCGAAATCCTCAATTACGGCCCGCTCACCCTCGTTCCCGAACGTTTCGAGGCGATCTGGTTCGAGAAAACGGTCAAATTAACCCACCTCGAATTCGAGTTACTGCATTGTCTCCTTCAACGTCACGGGCAGACGGTTTCCCCCAGCGATATCCTCAAAGAAGTCTGGGGTTACGATCCGGATGACGATATCGAGACGATCCGCGTGCATATCCGTCACCTGAGAACGAAACTCGAACCCGATCCCCGTCACCCCCGCTATATTAAAACGGTCTACGGCGCGGGTTACTGTCTGGAACTGCCCAGCAGTGAACAGGTTTTACCCGATTCGGACGCGGCGGTAGTTTAGAGATCGCGCGATCGATGAGGGAATAGCCGTCAGCCCTCCGTCCATCAACGATCGTCGTTCCCCGACCCCTCGCGTTCGGAAAGCGGAAAGCTCGCTAAAATCCGAAGGAATAGCCGATCGTTAGTTGTAATTTATTGCCCTCGCTACCGGTGGCGATATCCCCGGAGATACCGCGATCGAGAGCGTTTTTTCACCCGATTTGTGGGCGGAGACAGCCCCCGGTACGAACGCCCGCCCTACCGTTGACGTTTTCACCGGCGATCGCCCGTAATTCGGCGGCAAAGGTTCGATCGAACCTCTCGGATACGGGGTAGAGTGGCCGAGAATCCCCCCGGAATTATCGATCCTCGCTATCCGGGTCGGTTTTGACTTCGAGATCGAGAGGTAAGCGAGCGTCGCGCGGGATGATTTCCGCCCATTCTCGGAGAGTTTCGGTTAACCGTTGCCGTAATAACCCCGTCATAATCACTACAGAGCATCCCTTCCACTCCAGAGGAAAAGCCTTTGCTTTTCCTCTAGTCTCTGTATTTAATCTTCTTAAGCCTTTTTAGGCAATATGGCGGTTTTCAGGGCTATATAACCTAAACCGAGACATAATAGCGCGTTAACGCCGAGAAACGTCCGGGCGA
This sequence comes from Pannus brasiliensis CCIBt3594, assembly GCF_036688125.1. Taxonomy (NCBI): domain Bacteria; kingdom Bacillati; phylum Cyanobacteriota; class Cyanophyceae; order Chroococcales; family Microcystaceae; genus Pannus; species Pannus brasiliensis. The sequence goes on from NZ_JBAFSM010000012.1 coordinate 66,052, forward strand.
TCGAACCGTCCCCGATCCACATCACCGCGGGATCGATCGCCGCGCTAACCCCGAGACAGGCGGTAACACCGAGCGTGAGTCCGATCGTGAACCATTTCCAGCGTTTATGTCCTAAAAGGAGGGCGATCAGACCGAAAGGAACGAGAACGCTGGCGAAAAGAGGGTTCAGCGCCGAACTTCCCTGAACGACGCTTCCGAGATCCGGGAGGGAACTACCCATTACCCGAAGCGGCCACTGGGGCAGATCGAAGATATACAGCCCGCGGAGGAAAAACAAGCCGGAACTACCGAAAATTAAGCCCGCGTTGAAAAATCCGTTCCACTGGAAGGGGAAATACACCCGCAGGAACCAAGCGAGGAGATAGGAACCCAAAACCATCGCCAGTTTCGGTAAAATCGCCACCGCGCCGCCATCGATCCAGAAACGGGGATTGAGATAGCCGTTATCGCGCAACCAACGGAAGAAATCGCGGAAGGTGATCTGTCCGTGTAAAGCCAGTTGTACCGCGTTGCCCGCGTCCAGTTGACCCGCGCCGAAGTGATTGAAGGGATCTTCGCTCATTTTTCGGGACGATTGTTGTAATACGTTCCGCACGGCTTCCGGTTCTTTCACTCCCGCCGCTTTAATCAACGCCGCTACTCCGGCGACGTGGGGGGCGGCCATGCTAGTCCCTTGCAGACCGAGGAAAACGGGTACATCTCCATTGGCGGGATCGATCGTTTCCTGAAGGATTTTCCCCTCTTCCGAACCACCGGGGGCGGAAATATCGACTCCCGCGCCGAAATTGGAGTAGGGGGCTTTATTTCCCGACGGATCGAGGGCGGAAACCCCGATAACGTGAGGATAGCGCGCCGGATAGGAGGCGGAATTATCCCCCGAGTTCCCGGCCGCCGCGATGACGACCGCGCCTTTAGAATACGCGTACTCGATCGCCTCTTTCATGACCCGCGTTTCGCCCCCGCCACCGAGACTCATATTGATCACGTCCGCTTGATGGTCGGCCGCGAAACGGATCGCCTCGGCGATGTCGCCCACGGTTCCCCCACCCCCGCTAGAAAGTACCTTCAGGGGCATGATTTTGGCTTTGTAGGCGATGCCGGCCACGCCGTAGTTATTATTGGTCGATTGGGCGATCGTCCCCGCTACGTGGGTTCCGTGACCGTTATCGTCGGACGCGTCGTTTTTGTCGTTAACGAAATCGTATCCCTCGACGAATTCGGTGTCGCGCAGATCGGGAACTCTCGAAACACCGGTATCGATCACGGCGACGGTGATTCCCTCCCCGTGATTTTCGTCCCAGGCTTTCTCGATATTAATGCCGCGGAGGTTCCACTGTTTGCTATAGTCGGGATCGTTAGCGGTCTCGAAGGCTTTATAGACGTAGTTGGGTTCGATCGACTCGATATAGTTTCTCAGCGGGGAATTCTGCAAAGCTCTCAGGAGTTGTTTATCTCCCGTGACGGTGTAGAGATGTTCGTCGATCGAGAAAATACTGTTCAGACTGGTAATCTTTCCCGTTTTTTGGTTGATCGCGTTTAACTGTTCGTCGAGTACGGCTGTCGGGATATCGTCCTTGAAATCGATCAGCAGGGAATCGTACTCGCCGCGGTTCGCGAGTCCCGTGAAGTTAAACAGCGCGAATCCTAGCCCGAGGATAAATAGACTCAACCATAAAATTCTTTTCATAGCGGTAGCGGGTCGAGGAGGGGTAGTGTTCGAGGCTTTTAGCCTTGATGGGAAAATCGGTTCCTGGTTCCCCAATTTTACGCCCGATCGCCGATAGCTGTCATCTCGCGACTGCCGAAGACCGCTTCAAAATGTCGATAATACTTGAATTCTAGAAGATTATAGAACGGATCTTCGAGAAAAAAGGTTTTATGTTCGGTCACTTCCCCCGGAAATCGCTTTTTCGGTTCTACATAAAACCCTAGCCCGTTTTGCCGGACTTTCGCCTCTAACCGATCCCAATCGGCTTCCACGGGGAAAATCAGGCCGAAATGACGGGGATAGATGCCTTTTTGGGGGGTGAGGGGAACCTCGGTAACGTGGGCGACCACTTGATGCCCGTAAAAATTCAAAATCAACGCTTTTTCGGTTTCCCGTCCCGCCACGCAACCTAATCCGTCACAATAATAGGTTTTCGCCGTCGGGACATCGGCGATCGGGATGGCGAGGTGAAAGATAGGGGCTTGGTTCATGGCGTTTCGGGAGGGTTCGACTACACTCCCGATTCTAGCGAACGTCCCCGTCGATGACGCGACAGGGGCTAAACGATCGCCGGTGTTGGGAAGTGATGCCGAATTCCCGGATCGCCTGTAGGTGTCGCGCGGTTCCGTAACCTTTATGGAGATCGAGCGCGTGATCCGGGTAGCGTTTCGCCCAACGGGTGATCAGATCGTCGCGCCAAACCTTGGCCACGATACTGGCCGCCGCGATCGCCGGCGATCGCTCGTCCCCTTTGACCATCGCCTCCTGTACTATTGACAGATCCACCAAAGTGTGCATACCGTCAATTAAACACAGCGACGGGGTGCAGGATAACTTAGTCACCGCCCGGCGCATCGCCAATAGGGAGGCGTGAAAAATATTCAAGCGATCGATCTCCGCGACCGTGGCGTAACCAACCCGTACCTCGACGGCGATCTCGCGGATTCGATCGCTCAATTTCTCCCGTCGTCGGGGGGTTAAGCGTTTACTATCCCTCACCCCCAACTCGATCAGGCGGGGGAAATCCGATCGACGGACGACGACGACCGCCGCCACCACCGGGCCGAATAAAGCCCCCCGCCCGACTTCATCGACCCCGGCGATCAGGGGCGCGGTCTCCACCATTAACTCGAAGACGCGGAAGAACGACGGCGACGACGACGGACGACGTTTTCCTCTTCCGGCTCCTCGCCCGTTTCGTTGGTCTCGATCGTTTCCGCCACCGGGGGAACGGTTTCGGGTTCCGCCGTCGGTTGAACCGTTATTTCTTCGACCACGGGAGGGGCATTTTCCGGGAGGGAGATCCGGCGACGGCGACGCACCACCGGACGGCCGGTTTCCGATTCCTCGGTCGCGGGTTCGGGAGTGACGGACGCTTCCGCGTTCTCGATCGGGGGAGGGGTGGTTTCCTCGCTGTCCTCCTCTCCCGGTAGCTTGACGGAAACGACCACGGCTTTCGGGTCTTTAATTTCCTTATCCACGAGAACCAGGGGCGAGATACCCATCAGGGAATACACTTCCTGTTCGGTGGGAGTCATCTCTACCGATACGCGTTCGCGCTCGCGCTCGCGGTCGATAACTTTCGGAGCGGGGGCTTCTTCTCCCCGTCTCGACGGCCGCGAGGGGCGTTCCCGTCTTTCCTCGAACCGAGTCGGTGTTTCCGATTCCGCGTCCGGCTCGATCGAGGTTCCGTTCGCGGCCGCTCTTTCCTGCCGATCTTCTTTTAACAACAACTCGGAAGGACGACGGCGACGGCGACGGCGAGAGTTGCCCCCCTGTTCTTGATAGTTGGGATGGAAATCGAGATCGAGGGATCGATCGCCCTCTTCGGTATCGAATTCCGGGAAAACGTCTTGATACGGTTCCGGCGGGGGCGCTTTATCGGGCAGAACCCGCGGGGGACTGGAAACGAAGCTCTCGCGCTCGCCACGGGAAACGGTCGCGGTTTCCAGGGCGATCGCCCCTCCCTCGCCGGGTAGATGCGCCAGATGTCCCAATCCGCCACAACTCGGACAGGGTTTGCCGAACAGTTCGTAAATGTTTTTGCCCTGCCGTTTGCGGGTTAACTCCACTAACCCCAATTCCGAGAGTTGGGCGATCTGGGGTCGGGCTTTATCGGTTTTCAGGGCTTTATTAAACAGTTCCAGCAGTTTTAACTGATCGCGGCGGGAGTCCATATCGATAAAGTCCACCACGATCACGCCGCCGATATTGCGTAGGCGCAATTGTCGGGCGATCTCGGTCGCGGCCTCGCTATTGGTCCATAGTACCGTTTCCCGCGCCGTGGCCGATCGGGTGAACGAGCCGGAGTTCACGTCGATCACCGTTAACGCCTCGGTCGGTTCGATAATAATGTATCCCCCGGACGGTAGATCGACCCGCGGTTTCAGCGCTTCCCGAACGGCGGCGTTAACGCGGAAATAATCGAGAATCGGCTGGGGTTCCCGATGAAAATCGATGTACACGCCTTCCGGGGCTTTCCCGCCGCTCCAGTTGGTCAATTGCTGTTTAACTCGTTTGACGGCGTTGGGGGAATCGACGACGATGCGGTTGACATCGGCGTTGTACATATCCCGCAGAACCCGTTGAATAAAATCATCGTCCCGGTTGAGCAGGGCGGGCGCGCGGGTACTCAGGGCGGTTTGTTGGATGTTCTCCCATTGTTTTTGAAGCGATTCGAGATCCTCGATAATCGCCTCTTCCGCCTTTCCTTCCGCCTCGGTACGCACCAGTAAACCCATTCCCGCGGGTTTGATCAGGATCGCGAGCGCGCGTAATCTCGATCGCTCGTCCTCGCTCCGGATACGCCGCGATAGGTTCACCCCCCGGCCGTAGGGCATGAGGACGAGATACCGGCCCGGGAGGGTGATATTTCCCGTCAGTCGCGGCCCCTTGTTGCCCGTGGGTTCTTTCATCACCTGCACGAGAACTTTCTGTTGCGGGGCGAGCAGTTCGGTGATCGCGCCGGCGGTTTTTTTCAGTTTCAACGGGCCCAGATCGGTGACGTGAATAAACCCGTTCCGTTCGGCATCCCCGATATTCACGAAAGCCGCATCTATCCCAGGTATGACATTTTCGACCAATCCTAAATAGGTGTCCCCGACCTGTTGGTTGCCCGTGGCCACCACTAATTCCTGTATCTGATCTTCCCAAAAAACAGCCGCTATATGGTGCTGTTCCGCTATAATTATTTGCTTTGGCATTCAATTTCCTCGATTCTTTCTTTGGCAAAGGTGACGGCCCGTTAGCTTGATATCCACGCTGAAAAGGCTACGTCAAAAAATTCTGTCGGTACGGTCAAGAAGCTTTTAAGGCATCGGCAAAAGATGAGTTCCGATCGGAAACTCTCATCTTTAATTTAGGTTGATCCTCCCGGACGCGCTCGCGGGGTCTGGGTTGCCGCGGCTCGATCCCAGAGGCGATCGCTGGCTTTTCACGAACACGAAGAAAAGCGCGGTTATCTCGCGAGACTTGGAAAATCATCCCTGAGTTCTTCTCGATAGATAGCATTTTCTACCCGATCCCGCTCGATTTAAGTACCGAGACGGTGGGGAATGGGGTTTCGATTCGCCTCATCCCTGAAAAGTTTCGTGTGGGTGTGACAACGGAAATTTTCTCGGCTTTCCAAAAACCACGATTCTTTTAAAAAATGCTTTTATCGAGTCTTAACATGACTATAACCCACGGGGTCACTCTCTGACAAGAAGACCGGGGAAGAGATGGGGAGATGGGGAGATAGAAAAGATATAGTAAGTTTAGTGATCGGCTATCCCTGCCTCTTGCCTCCTGCCTTCTGCCTCCTGCCTTCTGCCTCCTGCCCCCTGCCTCCTGACTCCTGACTCCTGACTCCTATGGCCTATTCTCGTCTCTCGAAGCTGGGAAACTACTTGCGTCCGCATTGGAAAGTGGTGACGCTGGGGGTGTTCTCCCTGTTGATCGTTAACCTGTTGGGGGTGTATATCCCTCTGCTGATCCGCGATAGTATCGACGATCTGGGGAAATCGTTCGAGTTCGATCGAGCGCTGTACTATGTTTGGTTAATCCTCATCCTAGCCTCGGTTATGTGGGCGATCCGCATGGCCTCGCGGATCTGGTTGTTCGGGGTGGGCCGTCAGGTGGAATTCGACCTGAAGCAGAAAATTTTCGAGCATCTCCTCACCCTCGAACCGGCTTATTTCTCGACCCGGACATCGGGCGACCTGATCAACCGGGCGACCAGTGACGTGGATAGCGTGCGTCGTCTGGTCGGCTTCGCTTTGCTGAGTTTGGTGAATACGTTTTTCGCCTACGCGTTAACGTTACCCGCGATGCTGGCGATCGATATTCCCCTGTCGATCGCCGCGGTCTCGGTATACCCGTTCATGTTGATCGCGGTACAGTTATTTAGCGGCCGTTTACAGAGTCAACAGCAGGCGGTACAGGCGCGCCTTTCCGACCTCAGCGATCTGGTGCAGGAGGATATGAGTGGGATTTCCCTGATTAAAATTTACGCGCAGGAGGAAAACGAGCGCGCCGCTTTCCACGAGAGAAATCAAAACCTATTTCAAGCGAATCTGGATCTGGTACAGACGCGGAATTTTCTCTTTCCCCTCGTGGAAGCGTTGGCCTACGTGAGTTTGCTGGCGTTACTCGGTCTCGGAACCCGTCAGATTCTGGCGAATAACATCACGATCGGCGATTTTATCGCGCTATTAATTCTCGCGGAACGATTGGTCTTCCCGACGGCTTTACTGGGTTTCACGATCACCGCGTACCAACGGGGGGAAGTGAGTATCGATCGAGTCGAGGCGATTCTACAAACCGAACCGAAGGTGAAAGACGCGCCGGATACTCCTCCCTTTCCCGTCGAGGAGGTTCGGGGAAAAATTACCGCCACCGGTTTGACCTTTACCTATCCCGACACGTCGCGGCCCGCGTTAGAGGGGGTATCCTTTACCATCGAACCGGGGGAAATGGTGGCCGTTGTAGGGCCGATCGGTTGCGGTAAATCCACCCTCGCGAACGCTTTACCGAGACTTCTGGACGTGTCGGCCGGACAGTTATCGATCGACGATCGGGATATCGCGAATATCGATCTCGGCGATTTACGTCGGGCGATCGCTTACGTCCCCCAGGAAAGTTTTCTCTTCAGCACCTCGATCGCCGAGAATATCCGCTACGGCGATCCCGTACTCCCTTTCCCTTTCGTGGAAAAAGCGGCGAAAACCGCCCGTATTCACGAAGAGATTCTCAATTTCCCCCAACAATACGATACTTTAGTCGGGGAGCGGGGGATCACGCTTTCGGGGGGGCAGAGACAGCGAACTTCCCTCGCGCGCGCGCTGGCGATCGACGCGCCGATCCTGATCCTCGACGACGCGCTCTCCAGTGTCGATAATCAAACGGCGACGGGAATTCTCGAAAATCTATCCAAAGGGGGAGGAAAAACGCTGATTTTTATCTCCCATCAACTCTCGGCCGCCGCGACCGCCGATCGCATTCTCGTCATGGAGCGCGGCCGGATCGTGCAGATCGGCACTCACGAGGAACTGATCGATCGGCCCGGACTCTATCAAACGCTCTGGCAACAACATCAACTAGAGGAATCGATCGGTTAGAAAGATCTCTCGCTGGATTCAAGAATTGTCGTGTGGTTAGGGAGTCAGGAGTCAGGAGTTAGGAGTCAGGAGTCAGGAGTCAGGAGTCAGGAGTCAGGAGACAGGAGTCAGGAGTCAGGAGTCAGGAGACAGGAGACAGGAGTTAGGAGACAGGAGTTAGGAGTTAGGAGTCAGGAGACATCCTTAGTAAAGCTCGTCCGGATTATCTCGACAACCTCGGAAAAAATCTCGATCGATACGGCCGGGATTCGCGATCGATACCACCTGTAAGATAGAGATAGTTCCCTCGTTGCCGTAAACCGTGACCGCTACCTCTCTCCCCCCGATCGAATTTGATTCCATCGATAGCGCCCTGGCCGAGATCAAGGCGGGCCGGGCGATCGTCGTCGTCGATGATGAAAACCGGGAGAACGAGGGCGATCTGATCTGTGCCGCTCAATTCGCCACTCCCGATATGATTAACTTCATGGCGGTACAGGCGCGGGGACTGATCTGTCTGGCGATGACCGGGGATCGTCTCGACGCGCTCGATCTGCCGTTGATGGTGACGAAAAACACCGATAGTAATCAGACCGCTTTTACCGTGAGCATCGATGCCGCTCCCCATCTCGGCGTGAAAACGGGCATTTCCGCCGACGATCGCGCGCGAACGATTCAGATCGCCATTAATCCCGCCACCCGTCCCGACGATCTCACCCGTCCGGGCCATATTTTCCCGCTGAGAGCGAAAGAGGGAGGGGTGTTAAAACGGGCCGGTCACACGGAGGCCGCGGTCGATCTGGCGCGATTAGCCGGACTCTACCCCGCGGGGGTGATCTGCGAGATCCAGAATCCGGACGGTTCGATGGCCCGTCTGCCGCAGTTATTCGAGTACGCCCGCGAACACGGGTTAAAGTTAATCACGATCGCCGATCTGATCGCCTATCGTCTCCGGCACGATCGATTCGTCCACCGGGAGACGGTGTGCGATTTTCCCAGTCAGTTCGGCACTTTCCAGCTGTACGCGTACCGGAATTTACTCGATCGCTCCGAACATATCGCCATCGTTAAGGGAGATCCCGCGACTTTCGCCGATCGCCCGGTCATGGTACGGATGCACTCGGAATGTCTCACCGGGGACGCGCTCGGTTCCCTACGCTGTGACTGTCGGATGCAGTTACAGGCCGCTTTGAAGATGATCGAGAATGACGGGGCCGGGGTGGTGGTTTACCTGCGTCAAGAGGGACGCGGGATCGGCTTGATTAATAAACTAAAAGCCTATTCTTTGCAGGATATGGGCTTGGATACGGTGGAAGCGAACGAACGCCTCGGATTTCCCGCCGATCTGCGCGATTACGGCATGGGAGCGCAGATGTTGAACGATCTGGGGGTGCGAGAGATCCGGCTGATCACCAACAATCCCCGCAAGATATCGGGATTAAAGGGGTACGGGTTGGAAGTGGTCGATCGGGTTCCCCTATTGATCGAGGCCAACGATTACAATTCCAATTATCTGGCCACGAAAGCGGAGAAGTTAGGCCATTTACTGTTACAAACCTATCTGGTGACGATCGCCCTCGATTGGAGTCAATACCCGCCGCCACCGACCGAAAGATACGAGAAACTAGAAAGATTACGTCAATTAAGCCGTTTCTATCAATTATCGCTCCAAGAAGAAGCGCGCCCGGTGGCCAATTCTCTCTTTAATAACGCCCCGTTGATCGTCCATCTGGGATCGGATCAAGCCGGGGTGGTAGCGGCCGATTGGTATCGCGATCCGGACAATCCCCGGTGGAAATCGATCGCCGAAATTCTCGATAAAATCGCCGCCTGGCCGGAAATTCAACGGCTAGAGTTCTTGATCTCCACGGGAGAGGATGCGATGACCGGTTTGGGGGTGAAATTAGACCGGCAGAAATTATCGTTCGATCGGCCTCCCTCTAGCCTATCGGGACAGTTAGCCACCCAGATTATTTATAGCCTGAATCATTCTCTAGAGTGATGTTAACTCTAGGAAATATTTAGTAAAGTTTTTCCCGAAACGTTCTTCGAGCGAACGGTTCTCCCCTCGGGAATGATGCGGGGAAAAACCGTTCCGTTTTCTCGTCCCTAGTGCTAAATAACCTTCTATCATCGTTCGATCGGTATCGGGTAGGTTCCGGTTTATAATCACGCGGGCAACCTCGATCGGACAAGGAATTCGAGGGTATCCGCTCCCGTCGATCTCTTCACGGGAGAAACCGCTATAGCACTAAGCTATCAACTTTTAGCGAAAAGTTTACCGGGCGAAAGTAACCGCTTTTTCTCTGTTTTGACCTAAAGCCGTAGTGCTATAAAAACTCGATTTCCCAACCTCGATCGAAAGAGCGATTTCCCCCTTCACCCGATCGCTCTTCCAGCCGATACCGATCACCGAACGATACCCCGCCTCAAGATCGTTATTTCGATGTAAAAACTTACCCGATGAAAATTTTATGTTCGTATTAACTAGAGAAAGGGCGCTCGATCGTTCCCTCAACGCTAGTATTGACCTAATCTTAATTATCGCCTATCAAGAGCCGACCGAGCAACTATTTTCCTGCCTGAGTAACGAGGGATTTACCTGCGAGGTGAGCCGGCAAAAACACACGGAAGAGTACAAGGATTACTCGCCTAGCTACCGATGTTTGCTCAACCATCGCGAGGCGTGGAAACGCGTGATACGAGAGGATAAACCGGTTCTGATCGTGGAAGCGGATTTCGTTCCCGTCAAGGGTTTCGGACAACTTCCCCTTCCGTTTGACCTCGATCGAGCCGATACCGGAATCGCCTGGTTATATACCTGCGCCCCCCAAATTTATTCGGTATCATTACAGGGATTCGCGACAGGATTTTCTACCTCGGCGGTCGCTTATATTATCACGCCGAACGCGGCGCGGATTTTACTTCAATTAGAAGAGCGAATTCGACAGAATCCCGGCCCGAAAATTTACTCGACTTGGGATTCCTCGATCGAGGGGATTTTACGAGAGAACAAACTGAAAAGCTATCTTCCTTTTCGTAATTACGGAGAGCATGGCGGCCTACCGAATCTAGAACATTACCGTCATCATTTAAGCAAAGTTCATCGAGCGGATGTGCTGTATGGAGAATTAGCTTTCCTACCTCTCTACACGCGGGGAAAACGGAACGAAACGTTAGCGTTTTTCCGAGAACGCATCCGGGCGAGACTCAAAGGAATCGCCCGATTATTCGCGGGAAAATATCTTCGTCCCGCGATGATTCGCCGCGCCCGGAATCCCGATCGACTCTTACGTTTCGCGATTCAAAGACAGTTAACAGTCCGTCTCTAGTCGCGGTTCCCCCGACAATCGCGTTCAAGATCCGGAGCGTTCTAAAGCCAGTTGAATCAAGCGATCGACCAATTCCGGAAAGGGTAAACCCGTCGCTTTCCACAGTTGCGGGTACATACTGAACGCGGTAAATCCGGGCAGGGTATTGATCTCGTTGATCAGTACCTCCCCCGTTTTCTCGACGTAGAAGAAATCCACCCGCGAGAGTCCCGCCGCGTCAACGGCCCGGAACGCGAGTACCGCCATTTCCCGAACTTTTTCGGCGATCTCGTCGGGAATGGCGGCGGGAATCACCATCGCCGATCGACCGTCGGTATATTTCGTCTCGTAGTCGTAAAAATCGCTGTTAAAGGTGATTTCGCCGACAACAGAAGCTTTGGGGTCGTCATTTCCCAACACTGCGCACTCGATCTCCCTCGCGGTCACTCCCGCCTCGACAATGATCCGGCGATCGAAACTCGCCGCGCTATCTAACGCGGATTCCAACTCCCCGCGGGTGCGCGCCTTACTGATTCCCACCGAGGAACCGAGATTCGCGGGTTTGATAAAACAGGGATAGCCGATCTCGCTCTCGATCTCGTCGCATAATTTCGGGAAAACGCAGGCATTCGACCAAATTTCCGCCCGTGTCACCGTCTTATATTTCACCTGGGGCAACCCCGCGCCCGCGAAGGCGATTTTCATGGCGATCTTATCCATTCCCAGCGCGGAACCGAGTACCCCGCTCCCGACGAAGGGAACCCGCGCGAGGGTTAATAATCCCTGTACGGTTCCGTCTTCCCCGTTGGGGCCGTGGAGAACGGGGAACCATACGTCGATTTCCGCCGATTCCGCGGGAAATCGCCAGAGATCCGCTTTAGTTTCGGTATCGGAGGGTAGAGGTCGGCCGGTTTCGAGTACCTGTCGGGGAACGTCTCCCGCGTGCCAGAGACCATTTTTCTCGATATAAAAGGGAATAACCTCGTATTTATCCGAATTCTCGCCGCTCGTTAATCCCTGTCGGATCGATCGAGCGGAGTTAATCGATACCTCGTGTTCCCCCGATCGACCCCCGAATAACAATCCCACCCGCGTCTTACTCATACCGGCCGTTCTCCCGACGTTCTTTTCTATCTCGAAAATAGACTACCACGCGGGGCGCGAGTTCCTAAGAGCGCGATAGGAGTCAGGAGTCAGGAGTCAGGAGTCAGGAGGAAGGAGACAGGAGGCAGGAGGCACAAAAAATCGAGTTTCCGAAGCGGTTTATTCCCGAACTCGGATCGGGACGCGCGAACGAAAAGCCATAACCATCGCTGGTTACGGCACGATGAGGTAATTGGCTAAGTCCGGGAAAAAACGGTCTAACGATAGGCGGAACTGCCGCGGTCGTTATTGCGAGCGAGCGTGAGATCCGACTGGAGCGTTAAATTCAGATCTCGATCGGGGTTAACCGAATACAGTTGGGCCGAACTACCGCCGAGTACGCCAGCGGTCGGTAAGCCCCAACCGGCAAGGGTTCCCACGGCCGCGCCCGCGAGGACATCGAGAACCTCGATCCGGCGATCGCCCGTCACCCCGGCGATAAGCGCGGCCGCGCCGGCTCCAGCCGCCGTACCCATCAGAATATCCTGGGTATTCGCCCCCTTCCGGATCGTTTCGGTGCGGGTGACGACTCTAGAGGTCGCGTCGATCGGGAAAGAGCGATTTCCGCTAATCCGGACTTCTTCCGCGATAAACTGTACCCCCCGGCCGACCGGTTCCAATTTTCCGACGACCTCGCTACCCGCGGGAATAATCACGCTCCCGTCGCGATCGCGGATATTACTGTTAACGATTAGAGTGAGCGGCACGACATCGGTTTTAGAAAGTAAAATTTTGTCGGCTTTGGGATAGCTGACGGGAATGGTGGTTCCCGTGGGGATGACCGACTGGCTAACGATAACCCGATTCTGGCTGTAGCGGCCGTAGTTCGATCGAGCGAGAACCGGTAGATTTCCCGACATCGATCCGATCAGAAGAGTGAGGAGTAGGGCCGATCCGGCGCGGGTGAAGAGATTGCTAGACATAGATTTAGCCCTTGGAAACTGAACGGTGAACAGAATGAACTCTCTATAGTTCTCAGGGTAATTTTTTCCCCTCTGTCATGTCAGTCCCTAGGGACATGGAACTTTTTCCCGCGCACAGGGAAAAAAGTGGAATCAACTTCCCGCGAAAATCAAAAATCTCTCGATGGGGCAGGAGTCAGGAGCCAGGAGTCAGAATTCAGGAGAAGAAAGAACAACTAGAGAGCTTACGAGAAGATAAGATGAGTGTGTTTTCGCAAAATATCCCTAAAAACGTAAGCTTTCAGTTGAATTTGACTGTCGATTCTCGCGGGTCGCGGGAGATATAATCGCTCAACCGAGATCGGGAAAGACCTCGCGTACCGCCGGGTGGACGATCCGACCGGCCGCCACGTTTAATCCCTTGGCGAGAGAAGCGTCTTTATCGAGCGCTTTCACCCCGTTATCGGCTAATTTGACCACGTAGGGCAGGGTACTATTGTTTAGCGCCTGGGTAGCCGTCCAGGGAACCGCTCCCGGCATATTGGGAACGCCGTAATGAACGACCCCTTCCTCGGTATAGGTGGGGTGACTGTGGGAGGTAGCCCGCAGGGTTTCGATACAACCGCCCTGATCCACCGCTACATCGACGATTACCGAACCGGGGCGCATTTTTCGGACGATTTCCCGCGAGACGAGAATGGGAGCGCGTTTGCCGAGAACCAAGACCGCGCCGACGAGCAGATCCGCGTCGGGAACCACCATCTCGATCGACGCGGGGCTACTGTAGAGATATTCCACCCGCGAACCGAAGAGGGTTTCTAGATAGGCCAGTCGATCGACATTGATATCCAGAATACTCACCCGCGCGCCCATACCGATCGCTATCCGGGCCGCTTCCGTCCCCACGACACCGCCACCGAGAATCGCGACGTGACCGGGTTTCACACCGGGAAAACCGCCCAATAAGACACCGCGGCCGCCCTGTTGTTTCTCTAAATAGCGCGCGCCGAACTGTACCGAGAGACGGCCGGCGATAATACTCATGGGGGTGAGTAGGGGAAGTCTGCCGTCGGGAAGTTCCACGGTCTCGTAGGCGATCGCCGTGGTTCCCGATTCTAGTAACGCTTCGGTAAGCGATCGGGCGGCCGCGAGATGTAAATAGGTAAATAACAGGGATTCTTTGTTTAAATAGCCGTATTCCGCGGGAAGGGGTTCTTTTACCTTGACCACTAACTCCCGTTCCCACGCGCTTTTCGCGGCCTCGACGATCTTCGCGCCGGCTTTGAAATAATCCTCGTCGGTAAAACCCGCGCCCAATCCCGCGCCGGTTTCCACGAAAACCGTGTGGCCCCGATCGCTCAGAACGCGGACACTACTCGGACTCAACCCGACCCGAAATTCTCGATCTTTAATCTCTTTTGGAACGCCGATTTCCATTGTTCGCCTCCGCGGACTCTTCTCTAACTACTGTATCTCGTTAGTTCCCGCCGTCCCGTCGCGAGGCGTACTTTTTCGATCGACTCTAGCGGTTTTTTTGATACTCTTCCAGCAGATCCATCAAATCTACCTGGCATTTCGTCGGCAGAAGATCGGCGAGAGACACCTGTAAATGTCCGCCGCCGAGCGGGACTTTAATCTCCCGGAGGATGTCGGTAACGGCGGATTCGCTCAAATTATCGTCTTCTACCAAAGGGAATACTTTTTCGGCGAGAACGGTGTGTAAATGGGCTTCCCGGAGATAGAGATGCCATTTCGCCACGTCGATATAGATATTCTCGCCGATTTGCGCCGCTAGGGTTTCGATTTCTCGTGTAGTGTTAGCCATTGGATTTTACCGAGTAGTCGGCGATCGCCGCTATATAAATCAAATGTCCCACTAACAGGATAGCCCAAATTCCCGTGAACCAGTTTAGCCACGTCCAGTCGGGGAATTTGATGATGTGAAAGAACCACATCCCGGAGTTAACGGCGAGAAAGACGGCGACATGGACGGCGAAATTCATGCGATCGTCGAGACGGCGATAGTCGGGGTCGTTTTGTCGATCGGGTTTACGGGGCCAGCGAGGGGGCATAGTTGATCGGTGAATTACGGTTCTTCTCCTAGTGTACCGGCGGAGTAATCCCCGGATTTGCCGCCGGTCTTGCTGATTAAACGGATCTGTTCGATAATCATGCCTTTTTCCAACGCCTTGGCCATATCGTACAGGGTCAGCGCGGCCACGGAAACCGCCGTTAACGCTTCCATCTCGACCCCGGTTTCCGCTTTCGTGGCCACGGTCGATCGAATTCGGTAGCCCGGTAGAGTTTCCTCGGCGATCATCTGTACCTCGACTTTTTGTAAAGGCAGGGGATGACAGAGGGGAATTAGGGTCGCGGTTTGTTTGGCCGCCATGATTCCAGCGATCCGGGCGGTGCCTAAAACGTCTCCTTTCGGCGCGTTTCCCGCCTCGATCGCCTCGAAAGTCGTCCGTGTCATCCGAACCAGTCCTTCCGCCACCGCGACGCGTTTCGTGGGCGTTTTCGCCGACACATCCACCATCCGGGCCTCGCCGGTTTCATCGAGATGGGATAATTTTTCCGTACCCTCTTGCGTCATCGTGTGAACCTGTGTTATATTGATATACTGTTGAGAAAAAAAAGCAAGGGCTTGTAGCTTAGTGGATTAGAGCGTGTGGCTACGGACCACAAGGTCGGGAGTTCGAGTCTCTCCAAGCCCGTTACTTATATTATCGCCGTTATCGGCTTCGATCGATTCCCGTCGGTTAACTTGAAGGGTTGTCGCTCGATCGATAACGGCGATAGTTTTTAAAGTGCTAGAGTTAAAAAATTGGTAGGAAGAAAGCCCCCCGCTGTCGATGTATCTCGAATATCTACACCTACAACGATTTCGGAACTATGAAGATCAGACGGTAAAGTTCGAGGCCCGAAAAACCATCCTAGTCGGCGATAACGCGCGGGGGAAATCGAATTTACTGGAGGCGATCGAACTTCTCGCCACTTTAAAAAGTCATCGGGTGAGTAAAGACCGCGATCTCGTTTTAGAAGGAGAAGCGGAGGCGAGAATTTTTGCCAGAGTGGCCCGCGCTTACGGGACATCGGAACTCAGTTTACTGCTCCGCGCGTCCGGTCGTCGTACCGTGATCCGCGATCGCGAACCCCTCCGCCGTCATCTGGATTTTTTGGGGGTTCTCAACGCGGTACAATTTTCCAGCCTCGATCTCGAATTGGTCCGCGGCGGCCCGGAAACGCGCCGGGATTGGTTAGATACGTTATTAATCCAACTCGAACCCCTTTACAGCCACATTCTCGGGCAATATAACCAGGTTTTGCGACAGAGAAACGCGCTGTTAAAAGAGATCCGCAAGAAAGAAACGGAAGGCGAATCCCCGGCGGATCTGTTCGATTCTCTGTCTCAACTGGCGCTTTGGGATAGCCAACTCGCGGAGACGGGATCGCGGGTGACGAGACGGCGGGCGCGGGTGTTGGAAAGATTGACCCCGTTGGCGAAACGCTGGCACGAGAGTATTAGCGGGAAAACGGAAGAATTAGAGATTCGTTACGCGCCGAATGTACCGTGGGAGTCGGACGATCCGATTCACGTTCAGAAGGCGTTTTTAGAGAGAATTGAAAGCCGACGGATGGCGGAAAGACAGTTAGGGGCATCGGTGGTGGGCCCCCATCGCGACGATGTGGAGTTCTCGATCGATAATACCCCGGCGCGTTCCTACGGTTCCCAGGGACAACAGAGAACGTTAGTTTTAGCGTTAAAATTGGCGGAATTGCAGTTACTAGAGGAAATTATCGGCGAACCGCCTTTACTGCTTCTCGATGATGTTCTCGCGGAACTGGATCTACACCGACAGAATCAGTTATTGGACGCGATCGAGGATCGTTTTCAAACGTTAATCACGACCACTCATTTAAGTTCTTTCGACGCGCGCTGGTTGCAGTCCTCGCGGGTTCTCACGGTGGAAAAGGGAAGGATCGTGGTTTGATTCGGGAGCGAGTTCGCGCCGAAAAAATTAGAGAGGTAGTTTAGCGATACGGTTCAGCCATTCCTCCGCGCTAGACGCTTCCCAAATCAGCAATAATTCTTCGATAACAAGCTCGATCGATAATTTTCGGGAAACGAGGATCACTCCGGAACTGGTTCGTTCGGTTATAAATTTCGCGAATTCTGAAGGCATGGTTTTTCGATCGTGGCTGACGAGAATCCGTTCCTGTTCCGTCGCGAGCGCTAGGACTTCCCGATCTTTCAGTCCTTGTAATCAGGCTTCAAAAGCGGTTTGAAAATCGATGGCGGATTCCCGTCGTAAAACCCCCGTCACGATCGCCTGATTCAGATCCGCGTCTGCCTGATAGCGGATCTTCACGATTTTACCCGTTGTTTAGCGGTTTTAGCGGCGATTAGTTTGTGATATAAAGCGGGATCGATCGATTCTAGCGGTTGAGGCATAGAATCGAACGCGTCTTCTTCGGCGACTAGATAAGCGTCGATCTCGTCGCGATTGGCTAGATAGAAAGCGATCGATCCATAAACCTGTTCTAAGGTGAGCGTCGGAAACGATCGAGCGATGTTTTCCGGCGATAATCCATCGCGGAAAGCGTAAACAATGGAATCGAGAGAAACTCGGCTTCCTTCTACCCAATATCCCTCGTTCCGGTACTCGACATAAGACTTCGCGATAACAACTGTCATAGAGTTCTATTTCGATCGCCGTTGACGTAATGATAACGCGGATTGATCGGGAGACACGCGGCTGAAAAACTCTCCCATTTCCTGACTTTTAAAGATCGATCGCGTATCGATCTTTATCCAATCCCCAGGCGAAACGGAACGATCGAGCGATCGATTTATTCGACAGGGTAAAGAAGACGAATAGCGCGACTCCCGCTAACCCGAGAGAGACGGTAAACATCGTCCGGTAGCCGATCTCGAAAACTCCGAGTAGAGGCCCCGCGAGAGCCGTTCCCACGTCGAAACCGCCGATACAGATCGCGTAAGCCCGTCCCCGCTCGCCCGATCGAGAGCGATCGGAGATTAACGCTAACAACATCGGGAAGAGAATCCCCCCTCCGGCACCCTCGGCGATAGCGGCGACGGTGATTTCTAACGGCGAACTCGCGCGGATTAACAGGAACATGGAGAGCGCGTAGGAGAATAGACTGGCGGTAATAAATAATCCCCGGCCGTAGCGATCGCTCGACCCTCCCGACACGATCCGCCCCAAAACCCCGGAAACGGCGGCGTAACTATAAAATGCGCCCGCGCTAAAGGCTAGATTCGCTTCCCGGATAAATAACGGTAAAAACGAGGCGATACCACCGAATATCGTACCGGCGAGAAAGAAGATGACGGTGGGAACGAGCAAGGCCGGTTCGCGGAACAATTGCCAGAAGGTGCGATCGGGAGTATTATCGGACTCTTCCTGTTGTCGCGCCAATCGTTCCTTGTGACTCGGTTCCCGGATTCGGGTGTTCATCAGCAGAGCCATCGTTCCCAAACCGGCCGAGAGGAGAAATAACCCCTCGTAGTCGATCGATTTCTGGAGGACACTTCCCAACGCCGGGCCGATCCCCATCCCCAACGGCGCGGTTAAACTCATATAGCCGATAATCTCCCCCCGCTGTTTGATCGGCGAAAAATCGACCACCAGGGTACTGTATCCAGTGGCGAACGCGGCCACACAGATCCCGTGATAGGCGCGGATCACCATCAGCGAAGGAATGGCGGGCGCGACTAAATAACCGAGGGGAGCGGTCGCGGCCACGAAAGCGCCGATGGTAATGACTAATTTCCGACTGCGACGATCGACCAGATAACCCAACCAAGCGCGGGAGAAAATTAAACCGATAGCGAAACTCCCCATGACGATCCCGACTTGTTGTTTCGTACCGCCGAGATCTTCGATATAGATAGGGAGGATCGGTAGGAGGGTGGTAATGCTCGTCCAGAAAAATAGCGCCGTGATGAAGAGAATTAAAAGCTGATAGCGCGTCGGGGTATCGAGCGATCGAAACGTTTTGTAAGCGTTCACGGGAATTTATCTGGAAAACCGTCGCGGGCAATAAAAAGACCCGGAGATCGCGCCTATCGTAAGCATCCCGTATTGCTGCTACCTTCCGGTCCTGACAAGGTTTGGGCGTTACGATCGCGCGAGTCCGAGTCATTTCCTAGCATAACACGCTTCGATCATTTCCGGTTCTTTCCCGAGTGGGAGGTCAAAGGAGCCAGGAGTCAGGAGTCAGGAGCCAGGAGACAGGAGACAGGAGACAGGAGACAGGAGACAGGAGACAGGAGACAGGAGGCAGGAGGCAGGAGGCAGGAGACAGGAGGCAGGAGGCAGGAGTAAGAATACATCAAATCGAGCTTTAAGCGGCAATAAAAGGCTATTTTCCTTCTCAAAGCTCGAATTCACGATCTTTATAGTCTGCTAAAAGTGAATTTGCCAAAATATCGATCGTTGCGATCGGTCAGCCGCCAGCCCAAAACCGTTACGGGTTACGGAATCCGCGAAAGAAAGCTCTTCCCCCAATCGCTGAAAGCTGACCTCTGACCGCAGAAAGTCCCCTTACAACACTTTATGGGTGTGGGAGTGCTGTTTGACGTTATCCTCGGTGCGCACGACATGGACGGCGTTGAGGACGCGTTTTTTGTCGAGGGAGAAGTGTAAATCGTCGCGGGTGGTTCCGGCGGGAATTAATTCCCGGTCGCGCGGGTGACTTTTATAGGTGCGGGTCGCGGCGATCGCTCTCTCGATGAAGTTCTCGCCCAGTTGTGCCTCGTCCGGAAATCCGGCGGGAACCCGCGGGATCTCGCCATTGAAGCAATCGCCGAGGGTTAACGCGCTCGCGAAGCGGTACGAAGTGGGGATTCCCTGTAAAATCGCCTCTAGCGCGGCGGAAGGTATCGGCTCGACGATCTGTACCGTTATCAGTTCGCCGTCCTGTTTGAGAAAGCAGGTCGCCAAGCCGAATACACAATAGTCGTCTTTTGTCAAGTCCGTGGTGTTTAAAAATCCGGTCGCCGTGGTCATGGTTCTCTATCGATCGTTTCTCTCGATCTTCCGGCGATCGGTCGATCGGGACAAGGTTTTCATGAAGAAGCGTGAAGGGACTCTCGCGAGGAAATCCGCACGCTTCGTTTTCGAGAATATAAAACCCTCAAAAATTGGAATGATGCAAAATTAATAGTGTTTTAATGACATTTTCGGTTATTTTACTCTTTCTCCTGCCTCCTGACTCCTGCCTCCTGACTCCTGCCTCCTGCCTCCTGACTCCTGACTCCTCGTTTACCCCTCCGTCGGCACGAGCGGTAGGGTGAGCTTGAAAGTGGTTCCCTTGCCCACCTTGCTGTTCACCTCGATCGATCCCCCGCAGTGAGTGACGAGATATTTCACGAGGGTGAGACCCAAGCCCGCACTATTGCCGACCCGGCCCGACAGGTTGCGTCCTTTATAAAAACTTTGAAAAACTCGGGGGATATCTTCGGGATCGATACCACTTCCCGTATCGCTGACCGTAATTTCCACGCTGTCTTGTCGGAGCATGGCCTGTACGTGAACCCGTCCCTCGGGGGGCGTGAATTTTAAACTATTATTGAGCAAATTTAACAGGATATGCCGTAGCCAGGATTCCGGACAGGCGACCGCGGGAAATCCCGCCGGGATCGTGTAACCGAGCAGAATCCCCCGTTCTTCCGCGAGCGGTTGATAGGTGCTAACGATGCCCGGAATCAGATCCTCCAATTTGAGCGGGCTATCTTGCGGCCGGGGAACGTTTTGGGTGAACTGGATAAACTCCTGCAATCCCGTTAGTAATAAATTCTGGCGATCGCACTCCTTGTGTAGGAGTTCGAGATAGCGCTGGCGGAGTTCCCGCTTGGACTGCATCGAATCCAACAGCCGGAGGGCGGTTTTCATATTCGTCAGCGGTAATCTCAGTTCCTGGGTAAAATTCTGAAGCACTTCCCGATTGTGGGCTAGGGATTCGGTAAGCCGCTCGATCGCCTCGATCGCCCCGGACTCTCCCGTGACCCGTTCCTGAACCCTCTCGGTCTGCCGGATCTGCTTGAACAGTAATTGTTGGAGTGCTTCGAGAGTAACACCGGGGTTCGGGGCCGGCGGGAAGGAACGGAGCGCGAGAATGTCTTCCGGGGTCGTGTCGGTAATGGCGATCGAGCGTTCGAGGCTCTCCAGTAACCGCTCGATCACCGAGAGGTCGAAAACATAGAATAACTGCCATCTCGTTTCCCTGCGGGCCGGGGCCGCCTGTAATCGCGCCACTAACAAACTGGAAAATTCTTCCGAGAGAACGATCGTGAAACATTCCCGTTTCCAATGGGAGTTCGCTTCTAGGGTGACGGGAATGACCGGGGAAGGGGTGTTCGCGAGCGTTCCGGTTTTATCCTCGCGGGTCGTGCAGAGATACACCTTTTTCGCCCGACCCCGTTGGAGATACCGATCGATTTCCGCGTTCCACGAGGGGGACAGGGGGAGTTTGAACCAGACGGTCGCCTCGATCTGTCGCTCGATCAGAAAATCGATCGAGGTTTTCACGACTCCTTTCAAAGTCGCGGAACTCACCGCGATCGGCGAGAGATCGCCGCCTTCCAGGGATTGATAGAGAGAGAGATCGGGGACGGGGGAGTTCATGAAACCTCTGGAGACCATCGTTAATTTCGGGGGGGAACGGGGAGAAAATCGCGCTCGAACCGGTTAAAGAACAAAGTAAAATAATTTATCTTACAACGGCGGATAGCGGGGGCGGAGATCGGGCCGATCCCGGAAGAATCGATCCCGACCGGGAATACGGGGGAGAGTCGGCACGAGATTTCCGGGATACGTCTCGGGATGCGAGCGCGCGGGGGCCGTTCTCTCGCGAGCGACCGGGAGTTCCCAGCGTACCGCGGGCGGGAGACAAACCCTGTCCGAACCGCGTCCCTCCGTGTTTCTGTCATCGAACCGGTCAACCGCCCGGATAGTGCCGCTCGCCATCCCGGAAATTCCCGAGAAAGGCGGGCAGATCATTCCCGTATTTCTACGGACAGATTCTAGCTCAAATTATAATGAACCTACGGACACCGATCTCGATCGACGTGATAGGCCGACAGATAACCGCGAGGATTTTAACAATCGGTAATGTTTCTCCGGCGGATCGGCTCGCGGGAAACCGTCCTCGTTCCTTTCCGTCCTTAACCTCGCCCCGGCCCGCTTCCTACCGGTAACGCCCATCCCCGAACCCCTATGAGCCACCAACCGACACGACCCCCGAAACCTCCCCTCAGCCAACTCGTCACCGTGGCCGTCCAAAAACTACAAGGACGGATGAACGAGCGGGCGCTGTTGAAAAAAGGGGCGAGAGTTCCCGAACTGCGCGTGAAAGGTGAGGGAGGCGAAACGGAGGCGACCTATCCCCTCGTCGGCGATCGCTACCTGATCGGCCGGAGTTCGAGTTCCTGCGATATCACCATTCGCAACCCGGTGATCAGCCAGGTACATTGTTCCCTGCACCGCGACCCGAAAAATCCGAACGGTTTCCTGATTAAAGACGAGAATTCCACCAACGGGGTTTATAGCGGCAAACGTCGCCTGCAAAGTCTCCCCCTACGCCACGGCGATACCCTCACCCTGGCCCCTCCCGATCTGGCCAACGCGGTGACGATCGAGTATTACAACCCGCCCCCCTTAGCCGCGCGACTGTTCCGTTACGGACTGTACGCGACCGGGGGAGTGTTGGGACTGCTGGCTCTGGGAATTGTCTGGGAGGGTCGAGATATCACCGTCTATCCCCTGCCGTCCGGTGTCACCGGGCCGGTCGTGGTCTACGCGAGAGACGGCGTGACCCCCCTCGTTCCCGGTCGTCGGGAAAACCATCG
The DNA here is from genome assembly GCF_036688125.1 of Pannus brasiliensis CCIBt3594. Lineage (NCBI taxonomy): Bacteria > Bacillati > Cyanobacteriota > Cyanophyceae > Chroococcales > Microcystaceae > Pannus > Pannus brasiliensis. The sequence continues at coordinate 88,569 of NZ_JBAFSM010000012.1, forward strand.
AGAATTGAAAAAAATCGGGGACTTTTCCCGCTATCTACCCCTAGCGTTGATCGCGTCCGAGGATAGTCGCTTTTACTGGCATTTCGGGGTCGATCCCTACGGTGTCTTCCGGGCGATCGTGGTCAATTTTCTCGCGCGCGATACCCGTCAGGGCGCGAGTACCCTGACCCAGCAGTTAGCCCGCAGTCTCTTTCCCGAAGTGGGACGACAGAACACCGCGGGCAGGAAATTCCGCGAGATGGTGGTCGCGCTCAAACTAGAGGCGGCTTATAGTAAGGACGAGTTATTAAAAACCTATCTCAACCGGGTGTATCTGGGCGCGGGAGGGTACGGCTTCGAGGACGCGGCCCGGTTTTATTTCGATAAATCGGCGGCGGATCTTACCCTGTCGGAAGCGGCCACGCTGGTGGCCATGTTACCGGCTCCCAACCGTTTCAATCCCGTTCAGGATTACGAGACCTCGGTACAACTCCGCAATCGGGTGATCGATCGCATGGCCAAGCTGGGCATGATTACCGCCGAGGAAGCGAACCGGGCAAGACGATCGCGCGTCGAGGTCAGTCCCAAGGCGAAGCAGGCTCTCTCGCGGGCGATCGCCCCCTACTTCTACAGCTATGTTTTCCAGGAATTAGAAGACCTTTTAGGGGAGGAAGTGGCGAAAGAGGGGAATTTTATCGTCGAGACGAGTCTCGATCCGCGAATGCAATCGATCGCCGAGAAAGCGTTAAAAAAGAACGTGACGGAACAGGGGGAGCGATATCGCTACTCTCAGGGGTCGATGGTGACGCTAAATACCCGTACCGGGGCGATTCTCGCTCTCGTCGGGGGGGTGGATTACCAGAAAAGTCAGTTCGATCGAGCGGTACAGGCCGAACGCCAACCGGGTTCTACTTTTAAAGTGTTCGCCTACGCTTCGGCCTTGGAAAAGGGGATCTCGCCGGCGAAACTGTATTCCTGCGATTCGGTCTCCTGGGAAGGACAGGTTTATAAACCCTGCGAGCGCAGTAGTGGCTCGATCGATATGTACCAAGGAATAGCCCGCTCGGAAAACGCCATCGCGCTCCGGGTCGCCCGCGAGGCGGGATTGAACGATATCGTGAGACTGGCCGAGCGCATGGGGATTGAATCGCCCCTCGATCCCGTTCCCGGTCTCGTTCTCGGTCAGAGCGAGGTACATCTTCTCGAAATGACGGGAGCTTACGCGACTTTCGACAATAACGGGATTTGGAATCGGCCTCACGCCATCGAGCGCGTTCTCGACGGGGGAGACTGTCAGAAAGCCGACGATCCGAAAACCTGCCGGGTGATCTACTCGCGTTCCGGGAATCCGGATAACCAACGACAGGCGATCTCGCCCGAGGTAGCCCGGACGATGACCGGATTACTGCGGGGGGCGATCGCTAACGGCACCGGGTCGGCGGCGAGTTTAGGCATGGGAGAGGCCGGTAAAACGGGAACGACGAATTCCGGTGTCGATCTCTGGTTTATCGGGTACGTGCCGCGACGGGATCTGGTGACGGGGATCTGGTTGGGTAACGATAATAATTCCCCCACGTCCGGGAGTAGTCAACAGGCCGCGCGGTTATGGGGAACTTATACCCGTCAGATCGTTCAGTAATTTCACGGAGATCCGGGATTCGATCGTCGTTATTATCCGGGACGGTTAACAAGACCTTGAAAAATTCCCGCGAGTATACACGAATCAATAGAGGGAGACAGAACCGAGCGCGTTACAATCAAGGTAAATTTTGGGAAAGGTTCGCAATAATATTTACCGAAAGTTTATATTTTGAAAGAAATTATGGTCGGAACGTTATCGATCGACACGGGAACGAGAATGAATACGATTCGAGAGGTGGTACAACAGGCGATCGACACGGGATTTCTCAGTCGCGAGGCGGAGGATAGTCTGCGACAGATGTTAGCGAGGGAGTACGGGGACGAAGAGCTAGAAGCCTTTATCAGCTTACAACAGGCGGCGATGGCGGGACGGGTGAGACAGGAATCGCGCGAGTCTTTCCTCGCCACTCTTTAAATCCAATCCTCGTCCTCGTCCGGGTTAGCGGGCGTTCCCGTTTCTTCCCGATCGGGGGGAGTGATAATCCGATAGTTCGCGTCGTACACGGTATCCCCGCTTTCCCCCCGGGTCTGGCGAGCGGTTCGATAACTGTAGGAGTATACCGCGGCCGTTCTCTCGCGGGGGGCCGGGGGGGGCGAATTTTCGGAATCCGCCGGTTTCTCGTCCGCGATCGATCGATCTTGAACCCGCTCTTGAACTGCCGGTTCTTGAATTCTCGTCCGATCTTCCACTCGATCGCGAATTTCCGGTTCTTGAATTCTCGTCGGTTGTTCGGGGGGAACCTCCACGTTCCAATCGTCGGCATTACTATCGCGTTCCCAATCGTCCCGCGGTCGCGACGCGGGCGGAACGGTAGGCGGGACGGTCGATCGAGAATCTTCGTTTATCGCGTAGGGTTGACGCGGGGGAATGGATGAGGGCGAGGGTCGCGGTCCCGTTCGATCGACCTCTCGCGGCCGCGCCAGAGGACGGCCGAAACTGTAGAGAAATTGTAGGGTCAGACTACTGATAATTCCCGCCCCGGTAAACAGTAGCACCCAAAGGGCGATCGGTAGCGTCACGGTCATCACCCCCCCGAAAAAGATCAGGGTGATCGCCTGGAGATTCTGCCAGAACAGTAATCCCCCGATCCCGATCGCCACGAGAAAAACAATCCAACCCATACTAGACCTCGTTGTTAGGAATTTCCGCGATTTTCCGCTCTCTCTATCCCTCCTTTCTCCTCCTGACTCCTGACTCCTGGCTCCTGACTCCCGTCCCAACCAAAAATTTTTGATTTTTGCAGGAGATCTAATGCCCCTCCCAGCGATCGAGCGGTACACAATCGATCTCTAGTTGATCGAGGGCGCGGGCGACGACGAAATCGACCAGATCCTCGATCGAGCGCGGGTGATGGTACCACGCGGGGATCGCTGGAACAATTCTAACCCCGGCTTCCGCGAGGGTGGTCAGGTTGCGGAGATGGATCAGACTAAAGGGGGTCTCGCGGGGAACGAGGACTAATTTTCGCCCCTCCTTGATCTGTACGTCCGCCGCCCTCTCTAGGAGATCGGAACTCAAGCCCCCCGCGATTTTCGCCACCGTACTCATGCTACAGGGAAGAATCACCATTCCCAGCGTTCGGAAGGAGCCGCTGGCGATCGAGGCGCCCACGTCCGTCGATCGATGACAGCGGAGTTTTCCGGTCTCGTTTACCCCGCACCTCTCGCGCCAGAATCGTTCCTGTAAATCCGGTTCCGGGGGCATCCGGATATTTTCCTCGGCCTGCCAGACGAGATAGGCGGATTTCGAGGCCACCAGATCGATCGAGTAGTCGGCTGCGAGTAAATATTTCAGGGCGCGAACGGCGTAAATCAGTCCCGACGCTCCCGTGACCCCGATAATGAGCGGTTTAGATAACTCCTTCAAGCTCTAGTTCCTCGATCATCTGTAAACCTCTCGGATCGCCCACTTTTAATAACGCCCCGCGCGCGTCTTCCTTGACCCCGAGATCCTCGTCCTCGACCAACGCCTCGATCAGCGCGTCGATCGCCGTCGCGTAGATCACGTTCGAGGGCAATTCCCGGCACAACTGCCCGATCGACCAGGCGCAGTTGCCGCGGACCGCGGCCATCTCGTCCCGTCGCAATCCCTCGATTAACGGGGGGAGCGCGCCGATCGCGTCCGCGTAGTTCATCTTGGCGATCGTGGACAGACTACTGGCCGCCCAGAGTCGTACCGCCGAGATATCGGTTTTCAGGGCGTGGAGTAAGGGGGGGATCGCCCGTCGATCGCCGCAATTGCCCAACGCCCAGACGATCCCCTTACGAACGTAGCCGTTCCAGTCCCGATCGAGAAGGTCGATCAGGGGGGCGACCGCTAGGGGCGAGGGATTGCGTCCCAACGCGTAGGCGACACTCACCCGCACCAGGGGACAGATATCGTCGAGTAACGCCAGGAGGGGAGCGATCGCCCGTTCGTCTCGGAGTTCGCAGAAAGCCCGCGCCGCGGTCATCCGTTGGGTCGGGTTCGGCGAAACGAGCAGGGGTAACATTTCCTCCGGATCGGGTAAACTCTCGGTTTCCTCATCGATCTCGTCTAGGGAATCCGGGGGAGTCTCGAAAGAGTCGGGGGATTCGAGCGCGCTGAATTCATCGTCGTACATATCTGTAGATTACCCTATCGGAAGCGATCGGATAGTAACGATCGGGGGGGGAGTGACTCCCGCTAGACCTTGGCCTCTAAGGATTTGAGGTATTCCGTGTTCACGCCCGACTCGCGGATCAGGGCGATTTTCCCGGTACGCGCCACCTCGCGAATCCCGAATTTGTGGAGCATCTGCATGATCGCGACCATTTTTCCCGGATCGCCCACCACCTCGATCGTCAGCGTCTCCTCGGAAATATCGACGATCCGCGCCCGGAACACCTGCGCCAGTTCGATCACCTCGGCGCGACGTTCCGCGATGGCGTTGACCTTGATCAGCATTAATTCTCGTTCCACGCAGGGCGTTTGGGTGATGTCCTGTACCTTGAGAACGTTGATTAATTTGTAGAGTTGTTTGGTTAACTGCTCGATCGAGTCATCGTCTCCCGGAACGACCATCGTGATCCGCGAGACCCCCATCTGTTCGGCGGAACCCACGGCGAGACTCTCGATATTAAAGCCGCGACGGGCGAACAATCCGGCGATCCGGGTTAAAACCCCCGCCTCGTCCTCGACTAAAACGGATAATGTGTGTTTCATGGCGATACGTCCTTATGGCTCGGTCAGAAAAGCCCCGATCTTACTATTTTAAGCCGGTCGGCTCCTAGAATAGACCTAAGCGGGGAATTCAAAATTTCGGGTGTAGAGTAGGAGCCGGGAGCCGGGAGCCGGGAGCGATAATTCAGAATTATAGACCGATAATACCCCCGAAACCCTCTATATTCTTATAAATAGTTATTTTTAGAGGTTTTAAAGGCTCGAAGGTGAATTCTGCAACCAGTCGCATTAACCACACTCTACATTTTTCCGCGATCCTCGTACCGACGGGGCAGGGCGCGGGCGGCTATTTCTTCGGCGGCCATTTCGTCCCCATCTCGGTTTTCGCGGAGATGAATAGGTAGAGGATCAACAGGGCGATACCGACCAGAAAAGGAATCACGTCATCGTTCATAGACCTACACGCGGACTTCGGACTTTCTCGCGGGTGATAAGGAGACAGGAGCCAGTATACAGGAGCCAGGAGAAATCCTAAAAAATAAAATACTCACAACCCTCGGAAAAGCCGGAATAGTTTTCTAGACCGGGATTTTTAAAGTTTTTAGAGAAGCGAAAAGGAATGACGCGACAAGTCTCCTAAAAAGGGAAAAAAGAGATCGAGTTTATTCGAGAAATCTAGAATCTAGGGATATACCGCTAGTTTCTGGAGATCCGCCCGAAAAAACACCCGATCTCTCGCAATGATAACTTACCCAAAATCTGACCCATGTTTAGATAACCCCCGAAAGAATCTTTATCTTGACGAGGGATGCTAAAGCTCGAAAATAACCACGAAGGGTGAAATTCGCCCGACTAGGAGGATTTCCGGCGACGGAGGAAGACCCCTCCCCCGACGACCGCACCTAGCCCCAACAGAAGACTCGGTTCGGGAACATCTTGTACCGCAGTATCGTAGAAGCTTATATGTGATAGACCAGCGGGTGTTCCAGAGGGAGTATTCGGAGTGAAAAATTCCCCGAAGTACCGGCCGAGCGCATCCTTTTCAAGATGGCTACTGAAAAAATTGAAACCTTCGGGTCCCCCCTTGACGGCGTAGGATTTAATCAATGGATCGCCCTCACTGGGGGTATAGTACCAAGTACCGGTTCCTGTATTATTGTCATCGCTGGGTACATTGAAATCAAATTCAAACAATCCAGTAAGGGGTCCGAACACACCCCATGTTGTCTCTGTGATTCCAAACTTACCATCTACAAGTCCAAAATCGAACTTGACGATTAGTGGCGAGTCATACTCTGCAAAATCCTCACCAGCGTTCGCCGGGTTACAATTGGGTGGTATTCCAAATGCACCGGCACAGTCGTTGCCTGGAAACGTACCAACCAAATCGAACGCGTTGGCTTGCGGAGCGAAACCGATACCGATTCCTAGGATGCCAGCCATCGCGATTGTAGAAAGAATTCGTTTCATCGGAAAAACTCCTTACCGTGGATTCAAAAAGCGGTCGCAAAAATTTACTTACGTGATAACCACGAGAAAACGATCGAGAGAAAACTGCGGACGAGCATTCCGGGGATTTATCCCGAATATTTTCTAGAGGGTCATTCACCGAAAGTGAATTTTTTAAAGCGGGACGAGATAGACCTAATGCAAGTTAGGAAGCACGTTGCATAGATCGGGTTAACAAGCTAAAAAAAAGTGTTTTTTAGACTTGTTTATTGGGAAAAAATAAATTCGGGTCAAGTCAAAGGGAACCTCTCCAGTTGTCACGAGACGATAAGTGTCCACCGGGAAAGTGAACTCGAAACGAGAGAGTAATTTATCGCCGAGCGATCGGGAGATTATTGTCCGCCCACCGCGACGACAAATCAAGGTTCGGTACTCTCGCCAAACCGACCCATGAAAACGAGGCGGATCGAGCGATCGCCCCGTCTTACTGAACACGGGAAAACCTTTATCCAGCAAGAATTCTAGTGAATAGAGGGAGGGTTATAGAGCTATTTTGAAACTTGGAAAAATCGGGATTCCAGGGAATCTTTCCGCCGATTTAAAAGCGACAAATCTCTTTCCAAGTAACCCAAAGATAGGAGATCGATTCCGTGTAATTCTTCTGTCCCTAGATAGAATCAGGCTCTTTTAGAGTTACAAAAAATACATTTATAATATTGTCTAAATTTAGGTATCTGCAATGATTTTTAAATTTAAAAAACAAGCGATTGTTCACGCTATCGATCGAACCGATGGACAAAATGATACAATCCGATCGAAGAATCATCTCCCTTCCAAGCTCACGATAAATACCGGACAAATCTACCCGTGTATAGCGTCAATTTTTAGATATTCACTCGGATACGAATTCATCGATCGCTATTGTTTTTCGGGAAAACGAAGTGGACTCAATAGAATCACGTATATCTTGCGAGTAAATCCGGGAATCGCGATCGCCCGATCGAGGAGAGTCCGTAATTTCTACAATCGTTTCGTCGTCGCGCCAGATTCGGGCGATCCCCGGTCTTCGTGTTTAGCGATCGTTCTAAAAATCCGTGTTTTTGCGGTTAGCCGTTTTCAAAAAACGCGGCTATTCTAGTCAGAATGAACTGATCGATAAATATTAAATTTATGTCCTATGCCAAGCATAAATACCAATTGGAGTGCTTCTAAAGGAGACAATCTGATGAGAAAATTAGGCGATCTAGATGATAGCCTAATTTTTTCCTATCAAGATTTACAGGGCGGGAGCGAAACCCGACAAAAACTGACCGCCGGGAATCGGAGCGTTTTACCGGATAACGTTCCCGATGAAAAACTGGACTCGGGAGCGAGTTTCAACGAAACGCCCGCCCCGTCTCGCGATGAAAGGGCGACATTTTCCCGTTTCGCTTCCTTTTCGGCCTCTTCGATCGGGGGAAATCTCGATAGTTTCTCGAAACTCTTGAAATCCGGCGACACGAACCCGCTCTCGACCGTTTCGGGCGAGGGGATTTCCAATATTTTCACGGGGTCTCTACCCCCTCACGAGACGAATTTTTCCGGAATCCGGTGTTCCTGTCCGGCCTGTTGTGCCTCGACGACCGCGAATTTTAAACCGGGAAACACCACCACCACCGCCCTACAACCCGTGGCGGCCACTTCCACGCTATCGGGAGATTATCAGATCGACGGCCTTCTATCCGGTTATAAATGGGGATTTAGCTGGGGAAATCGGGTTTTAAGCTATAGTTTCTACGAGGATACCGTTTTCAACGGCTCGTACTACGGTTCGGAAACCGGGGTTCGAGAGGTGAGCGAGGGGGTAAAAACCAACGTTCGGAACATTCTGAACTGGTACGGGAACGCGCTGAACATCACTTTCCAGGAAGTCACCGAAACCAATACCAGTACCTACGGTCGTTTGCGGTTCATGCTCTCGAACGATCCGAGCTACGCCTACGCCTACTATCCCAGTAGCGACAGTTTAGCGAGCGTGACGGGAGACGTTCACTTAAATCCCAATTACGATCGCCTGGGAGATCTCAACGGATTTCAGAACGCGGCGGGTAGTCACGGTTATGTATCCCTCATCCACGAGATCGGTCACGCGCTCGGCTTAAAACACTCCTTTGAAAGTCCGGCGCTTCCCACCGGGGAGGATAATTTCACCAATACGGTGATGACCTATACCTTCGCGGGTTCCGAGCCGGCGACCTTGATGCGCTACGATCTCAAGGCCCTCCAATATCTATACGGGGCGAACACGGGTTACAATGCCGGCGATACGGTCTATCAGTTCACCGGAAAGGGCGATCGATACTCGGTCAACGGTCAACCGTTGTTTAATAGCTTCTTCGCCTCGATCAAACAACTGATCTGGGATGGTGGCGGTCGGGATACCCTGGATTTTTCGGGACTCGCGGCCAGTAGTTCCGGTTATCGCCTGAATTTGAACCCCGGCTCCATCATCACGGAGCGGAGCGGCTATAACACCACGAGCGATACTTTCGACATCGGTACGGAAATCGGCTACAACGTCCTGATCGAAGACGCGATCAACTCCGGCAGTAGTGACGATATTTTCCTCAACAGTGTCGCCAATACGGTGGGGGGATACACGGCCGGGCGCGTTGTCGGCGCGGACACGATTTGGAACGCGACCAACGTGGATATTCTCGACCTCGCCGGTTATAGTTCCACCGCGGTCACGCTCACCCAAAACGGGAACGATCTGGCGATCGGACTGGGGAGTAACGGGTCGGTCACGGTGAAAAATTATTACGCCGGCTCGAATCTCCAGATTCGCTACAGCGACACGATCGTTCTGCCGACGATCTCCATTAACGATATTAGCCTCGCGGAAGGCAATAGCGGCATTCAGAACGCGGTTTTCACCCTCAACCTCGATAAAGCGTTCGCGCAGGCAGTCACGGTCAACTACGCCACGGCCAACGGAACCGCCACCGCGGGCAGTGATTATAACGCCACGAGCGGGACGGTAACGTTCAACGCGGGGGAAACCAGCAAGACCGTCAGTGTCGGGGTGCTCGGCGATACGATCGTCGAGGGCAATGAAACCTTCACCCTCGCCCTGAGTAACGCGACCAACGCCACGATCGCGCGGGCGATCGGTACGGCGACCGTTCAAAACGATGACGTGGCCCCCCCCGCGATCTCGATCAACGATATTAGCCTCAACGAAGGTAATAGCGGCATTCAGAACGCGGTTTTCACCCTCAACCTCGATAAAGCGTTCGCGCACCAACGCCACGATCGCGCGGGCGATCGGTACGGCGACCGTTCAAAACGATGACGCGGCCCCACCGGCGATCCGGATCGCCGATGTGTCCGCGAACGAGGGTCGTAGCGGAAAGACAACGAGCTTTAACTTTGCCGTCACGCTCGATCGAGCGAGCGCCCAAACGATCACGGTGAACTTCGCCACGGCGAACGGAACCGCCATCGCGGGCAGTGATTATAACGCCACGAGCGGCACGCTCACCTTTACACCCGGGGTCACCAGCCGAACTATCACCGTTCGGGTGATCGGCGACGGTACGGCAGAATCGAACGAGACTTTCGCCGTGAATTTGAGTAACGCCGTTAACGCCACGATCGCCGACGCTCAGGGGATCGGCACGATTGTCAACGACGACGGAAGCCCGACCGGCCCCTCGAAGAATCTCCCGATCGCCGGTAGCGTCGATCCGCTCGCGGGAGGGGCCACGATTCTCGCGGGGAACTCCGGCGCGGATACCTTTGTCCTCGGTGACACGTCGGGTAGTTACTACAATCAGGGGAAAGGGAAAAAACCGGAACTTCAAGATTTCGCCCTGATCCGCGGTTTTAACGCCCTAGAAGGCGACGCGATCCAACTGTACGGTAACGCGCTCGATTATCGATCGGTGACTTCTTCCGGAAGCTTACCCCCCGGAACGGCGATTTACGATCGGGCGAACGAATTGATCGGCGTGGTCGAGGGCGTTACCTCTCTCGACCTCAACAGTAGCGCGTTCCGTTTCGTCCGGTAATCGCGGTTCGCGATCGGATTATTCTTTTTCTGCCGGGGATTTCTCCTCGTTGCGTTTGGAGAATCCCCAGGCGAACAGGATGGCGATCGAGCTAATCATAATCCATTCGGGAGGAACGAACGCCGGATCGATCACCCGGAATAACAACCGCAAACCCACCAAACCCACCGTGAGGAAACCCGCGTCCTCCAGGTGGGTATATTCGTCCAACCAACGGATAAATAAACCCGCCATAAAGCGTAAGGTGATCACGCCGACCGTTCCCCCGACGATAATTAACCAGATTTCATCGGCCACGGCGATCGAGGTGGTGACGCTATCGAGCGAAAACGCCAGATCCGTCACCGCGATCAGGGGGACGGCCTCCCAGACCGATTGAAAACGGATGCTGTGGTGGTGATGTTCGGGATCTTCCGGGGAAGTGAAGTAGCGCAACACCAACCACAGCAAATAGACCGCGCCCAATAGTTCAAACTGCCAGAATCGGATCACCCACGTCGCGGTCAAAATCAGGACGATCCTCAGCCCGTAGGCGAACAGTAAGCCGATATTCAAAGCCTGACGCTGACGTTGACTTCCCTCTAACCCCTGGGCGATCGAGGCGAGCGCGATGGCGTTATCCGCCGATAGGACGGCTTCTAGGGCGATCAGGATCAACAGGACTAACGGGGTTTTCAGGCTGAGGTTCAGGGAGGAATCGATGAGCGAGTCTAACATTCCGGCGATGGGGAGGATCGATAAAGAGGGTTCAAGAATTTCAATTCTCCCAGCTTAACGCTTTTAACCCTCCCGGTTCTAGGGGAAAACCGTTCTGACGGCGGTACGGATATGAAGTCTTGTAACGAACCCGTTCGCGGAATCCCGAAGATGGAGGAAAGTATTGTTTGAATATCTTTAAACGAGGAGATAATCAGCAATGCTTTCCGATACTCAAGTTCTAGTCGCTCTAGTCGTCGCGCTAATCCCCGGGATTCTGGCTTTTCGTCTAGCGACGGAACTTTATAAGTAAGATCGCTTTCATTAAACCCTGATCGCGTGTCACCTAGCTAAAGGTAGATGACCCGTCAGGGTTTGTCTATTTCTCGATCGGCTAGGAAACGTGTTCTGTCCCTAGTGATCGCGCCACTACCATGAACGCCCGAACAGTTCCGAACCGCGCCCGCGCCCCCCGAAAACAGTCGCCGAAGAGTCATCGTCCCGGCCCCTCCCGGTCTTCCCAACCCGCGAATCAATGGCTGGTGTTAGAGATCTGGATCAAGATTATCGCTCAGGTACTGCTCAGTATCGCGGCGATCGGGGCGATCGCTAAACTGATCCCCTACCAGCAAGTTCAACAGGCAAAGCTAGAAGAAGTCCGTCTAGCGGTCGCCGAAAAAGAAGCGCGGGTGAACGAACTCCGCGAACAGTTTTCCCGCAATTTCGACCCCGACCAAGCCAAGCAGGTGATGGGCGAACAGAGTCCCCGTCGCGATCCCAACCAGCGCCGCATTTTCTGGGTCAGCCGCTAAACCGATCCCGGATATTCTTCCTTCGATCGCCGTTCTCACGCGGGTAGCGGGTTTTTATCCCGTTCTCTCGCCGTAAGATCGGGGTAAGCTTTTCAATACATCGATAACCCGATACGGATCGATCGAGTTTGGCGGAAGATCGGCACGTTAGCGAATGTCGCGCTCGATTGTTATCGCCCTAAATTTTAGGGAACGGTTAATTCACGCTCGGCGATCGATCGATATTTCTCGCTTGAAAAAGGCTGGTAATTATCAAAATTCCGAGCGATTAAATGACATAAAACGCGAAATTGAATCGGAGCGGGCGGGGGATTAACTTTTTCGACAGTCACTCGAATGGATTCTGGTTCGGACTCCAAAAATTGATGAATATCGTCCGTGAGATAACGGGGACAATAACCGATATTATATTTGTCTTCCGTGGTCACATAAATCGCTTGAGGATCGTGGCTATTATCGGGTTCAGATACGAGAAAAACAGGTTCGTTTTCCTGTAAATTTTGGGCTTTTTCTAGCGATTCTGGATGATAGCGTAATCCATGAGTAAAAAAATAAAGGTGATAAAAATTGTTATCATCTAATTCTGAGATGCCGAAAATCTCTAAATTGTCAGTTGCTTTTTTGCCACCACTACGAGATAAAATATCTAAAGAGTTGTATGATTTTCCCGATAGATTTAAATACTCGATATACTGTTGATAGTCCGGGCGAGAGGGGCGCATTAACCGATTGGCGAATAGAAAAAATAAATCGGTTGAGCGATAGAATTTATGTAAGTCGGGAAAAGAGGTAAGGGGTGTAAATCCCGCTTTATCTATCGCTTCTTCTACTCCGGCAATATAGACAAACTCATAGCGATCGCCATCAAAACTCAAGCGGCCGATCGGGAACCACGAACGGCTTTCCGGATCTTGCCAAGCTAGAAAAACTTGTTTCATAGCGTTTCTCCAAATGCTAGTAATCTATCTCGATTAATTTTGAGGATTGCTTGTGCGAACTCAATAGCGATCGGGGTAATTCGCTCCTTCGGAACACGCTCAAGAAGCGTTAACGTATTTTCCGCGGAGATTTCCCCTAACAAGCGTAGCCAAGCGCGAGCGGCCGAGGGATACTTCCGCGCCGCTAGAGTGAAAGCGTCGAAAGTTTTCAAAGGTTTTTTATCTTCTATTCGATCGTACAGGCAAGATTGACATTTTTCCACGTAGACTCGGACAGTGCGGTTTCGATCTTTCGTTTGTAATCGTTCCGCCCGAACTTTATCCTCTAGTTCTCGTCCTAAACAGGAACCGTGATCGTAAGTGGGAGCGAGATAAACCCGACCTTGCCAACGAATACAAGCCCAGTTCTCGTGATGTCTGTCCGTATTGCCAATCCAAGCGTCTAGTAGTAGATAACCCACGAATACATCGGCCGGCTTACCGATCCTCTCATCTGGAGATGCCCAATTTGGCGGTAATTCCGAGATCTCCTCCTCGATCGCTCTAAACACATTATCTAGAGTATGTTGCTTGGGATTTTGACTATCTTGGGGATAATTTTCGATTATTCGAGCGAGGATTTCGTTTCCCGCAATTAATGCGCCCGCTTCGGGGACGAAACTGGGAGAAATCACCTGTCGTTCTCCTCGATACACGGCTAAATCATAACTCGCGCTCGGTAACTTTAACAATCCGCATAATTCGGCGGCGATTTTCTCGGCCCAATCCTCCCCTCGATTCGATCGAGCTTTTTTACAAAGGTATTTCCGTCCTGATAGAGAATCGTCAAGCCAGAACTTTTCCTTAGTCCCCATCGGTTCCGTTCCGGCCGCCGCGTCCGGAGGCACTTCAATAATGGGAAAGATGGTCATTGGCTATCGCATTCTTCACATCATATTCGACGATTATAAGCCATTAAAGAGATTAATCGCTTTTTTTTCATCTTTTTGTCTTTTTAGCCCTCGCCCGATCGCCGCCCTTGTCACGGGGAACGGAAGGGGGGAAAATGAGAATACTGTTAAGTTTTTATAAAACGCCCTTCCGTGGATAAAGTTCGCACCGTTTCCGATAGTAAGCGCGATTTTTATACTCGCCACACCCGTCCCATCAATTCCGTGTATCGGCGCGTGGTCGAGGAATTGCTGGTCGAGATGCACCTGCTCTCGGTGAATGTGGATTTCCGGTACGACCCGATTTACGCGCTCGGGGTCGTGACCTCTTTCGAGAAGTTCATGGAGGGTTATCGCCCGGAATCGGATAAACCGAACGTTTTCGACGCGTTATGTCGCGCGGTCGGCGGCGATCCCGAAACCTATCGTCGGGACGCGGAGAGCGTGCTTTCCCCCGCGAAGGAAAACTCGATCGATTCCCTACTCGAACAACTGCAAAATCCCCCGGCTGATCGAAACGCGCTGGTTAATACCCTATTAACCGTCGCCAACGAGCCGAAGTTTAAATACAGTCGTTTATTCGCCATCGGTCTCTATACGATTCTCGCGGAAGCCCAGCCGGAGATTATCAAGGAAAAAGAGAAACGGGAACAGGTTTTCACCCGATTCTCCGAAGTTCTTCACCTTCCCGCCGAGAAATTACAAAAAGACCTCGACGTGTACCGCGGCAACCTCGACAAGATGGATCAACTCCTGAAAGTGATCGAGGACGCGCTAGAAGCCGAACGCAAGAAACGGCAACAGAAAGAACAGGAAAAACAGGCGATTTAAAGAGGCAGGAGACAGGAGGCAGGAGTCAGGAGTCAGGAGGCAGGAGGTTTTTAGCTATCAGTTTCCAGCCTTCCAAGAGCGAATTTTTCAGCCTTGGCCACTATCTAAAGATAGATCTAGCTGATTGCTGACCGCTTTTTTCCCTTCATCTCCCCATCCCCCTATATTCCCATCTCCTGACTTCTGGCTTCTATATTCTATTTCGTTGCGAAAGCGTGTTTTCTCTTCGATATCTAACGGATGGGAACGAAATCGAAGCCGGTTGCCGATTTTTGACCGGGGACGATCTCGACCAGTAAAAGGTTAGCGCGTCGATCGCCGGACGGGAGGAACCGGATCGCCCCGGACGCGCCGTTCGCGGAAAAGTCACTCGCCGCTAGAGTTTTTTGTAACGCTTGACGGTTCCCGCCACTTTTTTTTAATCCCTCGATAACCGCCCGTGTCGCGTCGTAAGCGAGGGCCGATCGCCAGCTAACGTCTCCCCCCCAGAGTTTCCTAGCGTTCGCGGGGAAAGGATTGTTCGGAAACGCGTCGGGATGCCAGGGAGCGACCAGAACCATCCCGTTTACCGCCTCTTGACCCCGCTCTAGGGTCTGGAAGGTGTACATCGTGGAAGCGCCTAATAGCGGGAGACGTTGCCCGTTCGATCGGGCCACGGAAATCGCCCCGTTAAGTCGATCGATCGAGGGATTGAGCAGGATCGCCCCCGCTCCGTTGGCGATCGCTTTCGGGACGATCGCGTCCGCGTTAAAATTTCCCGCGACAAAATCACAGTCGATGTCGATCGCTTTCCCCCCCCTAGCCGTCAGCGCCGCGCGAAACGCGTCCGACAGCGATCGACTGGCATTCGATTTACTATCGATACAGATCGCGACGTTTTTCTGGCGGATTGACTCGACGCTATAGCGGGCAAGCGTTTCGGCATCGACACCGATCGTCGGGATCGTCCGGAAAATATAATCGCCCAGCGGGGAAATCTTAGCCGAGTTACTGGTGGGGGAAATCATCACCAATCCCCCCTTTTGGTACTCCGGCGCGGCCGCTAAAGTGGCATCGCTGGAATTATGACCGATAACGGCGAGAATTTCGGGATCTTTTACCAGATCCGCGGCTACCGCTCTCGATACTTTCGGAACGTTATCGTCGTTGACGATCGTCACCTGTAAACCGCGTCCGTCGATCCCCCCGGCTCGATCGACCTCTTCCTGCGCTTGGGCTACCCCGCGAAGGATTTCCTTGGCGACGTTTAAATTACCGCCGATGGGAACGACGACGGCGATTTTCAGGGGATTTTTAGCGGCGGCGCGGGCGTTGTCGAGATAGATCCGGGTTTCGGGATCGTTCGGCTGTTCTTTCAGCGAGGCTTGAAAACGCTCGATCGCCTCCGAATAATTTCCCTTCCCGAAAGCCTCGATCCCGGCGCGTTTATTCTCGGTACTATCGGCGGGAATCATCAGAGAATCGCCCGAACTCTGACGATTACCCGCGGAAACGGAAGGATTTCTCGCCCCCGTATCGTTAGAAGCGATTTTATTCTTCCAGAACCAATACCCCGCGCCGAGAAGGCCGAGGGTGATCAATAGGGTGATAATCAGGGCGGGAACTTCGTTTTTCTGCGCCATAGAAAGTTAATAGCGATCGATTCCTTTATTGTATCGATCGCCTAGATCGGAATACCGATCGCTTACAATTCCTTATCAAAACCGAACTTATCGCGAATCCGGGAGACGTAGAACTGTCCTTTCGAGGGCGCGGATTGCCATTCTTTATAAATTTCCACCGGGACATCGTGATAGAGATAGATCCCCCCGTGGGCGAATTCCACCCGGAGAATTTTGTCTTTCTCGTCGTAATCGAAGGCTTTAATGGCGGTACTTTGACTCTTTAATAGGGGGAAGGCGATCACGTCGCGAATACTGGCGGAATCGGTGAGAAGCATGATCAATCGATCGATCCCGATGCCGAGTCCTCCCGTCGGGGGCATCCCGTATTCGAGCGCGGTTAAAAAGTCCTCATCGACCCCCTGGGCTTCGAGATCCCCGGCGGCTTTCCGGGCCGCTTGGGCCTCCAATCGCTCGCGTTGATCGATCGGATCGGTCAACTCCGAGAAACTATTCGCTAATTCCCGACCGACGATGTACAGTTCAAAGCGTTCGACGAGTCCGGGTTTCGATCGATGGGGTTTAGCGAGTGGCGAGATCTCGATCGGGAAATCGATGACAAAAACGGGCTGGATCAGGGTTTCCTCGACCTTTTGTTCAAAAGCTTCATTTAAGAGCTTTCCGATGGTTTTACAGTCCTCCGGAACGCCGATCCCCGCGTTTTCGGCGGCGGTTCGAGCCTCTTCAAAAGTGGCAAAACTCTCGAAATCTACCCCGGTCACTTCTCTCACCAGTTCGTGCATCGTCACCCGTCGCCACGGGGGAGTGAGATCGATTGCCGTTTCCTGGTAGGTAATTTTTAACGTGTCGAGAACTTCGCGCGCGGCGTTGACGATGATATTTTCCGTCAGGGTCATCATATCATCGTAATCGGCGTAGGCTTGATAGATCTCGATCGAGGTAAATTCCGGATTATGTTTTGTGGAAACCCCCTCGTTACGGAAGATCCGCCCCATCTCGAATACTTTTTCAAAACCGCCGACGATCAATCTTTTCAGGTGTAATTCGGTGGCGATGCGGAGATATAACTCCATCTCCAAAGTATTGTGATAGGTGATAAACGGGCGCGCGTCCGCCCCTCCCGCCTCGCTCTGTAAGACGGGGGTTTCTATCTCGATAAAGCCTTCATTTTCCAGATAGCGACGGATAGAGGCGGTGATTTTCGCGCGTCTCCAGAAGGTTTGTCGGACATCGGGATTGACGATTAAATCGACGTAACGCTGGCGATACCGTTTTTCGACATCGGTTAACCCGTGCCATTTATCGGGCAAGGGAAGGAGGGATTTCGTGAGAATCTCGTACTCGTTCACGTACACCGATAACTCGCCGCGTTCGGTACGCTTAATCGTTCCTCTCGCGCCTAAAATATCGCCCGTGTCGGTTAATTTGATCACGGTATTAAAGGCGTTGGGGGTATCGACCATTTTTTCGCCGATCCGTTTTTTTTCTAGATATAACTGGATCGTTCCCGTTTCATCCTGTAGGTTAAAAAAGGCCAGTTTGCCCATAATTCTACGGGCGATAATCCGACCGGCCACCGATACCTCGATAGCGACCTCTTCCCCGTTGGCGAGGTCGGCGTATTTTTCCTGTAATTCTTTCGCGTGATGGGTCGATTCCCATTTATACGCGTAGGGATTCATGCCCGCGTTTTTAATTGCCGCTACTTTTTCCAATCGGGCGGCGCGGATTTCTTCGAGTGTGGAGGAAGGTTGATTTTCTGGATTTTGCGGTTTAGAAGACATCGATTTTTTCTAGGAGGCGTGGGGGGCAGGAGGCAGGAGGCAGGAGGCAAGTAACCGTTTTTCCTAAAATTACAAGCTTCGCTCGCGTCCTCAAGGCAATCTTTGTCAAAACACGAGAAGTCGATCGCTATTTTCCCATGTTACGTTTTAATTGTTTAAGTTCTTCTTCCATTTCCCATTGTTTGAATTCTAGATCGAGATCGTCGGGGGTCGATCGCTCGGAGCGAGATTCTTGCGGTTTTTCCCAGAAAGTGGTTTCCCAATCCGGGGTGGTGTTTTTTCGCGCTTGTTCGGCTTTGATCTGCACTTCCTGACGACGTTGCTGGATCTGTCCGAGGAGTTCCCGCGAACTGGCGAGGCGTTTTTTCACCCCTTCCATCCGTCCCCAGAGTTGATTGCCCTCCCGGAAAAGGGCGGCCTCTCTCTCGGTGGCGGCCGTTGCCAGATCTTGCCGTCCGGCCGCTTTCGCCTTATCGATTCTACTATGCCAGGTCTGGATATCTTGAGCGACGGAGAGAATTTGTTGTTCGAGTCGTTGACGTTCGTTTTCCAGGGCCGCGCTCAGTTTGGCGGTATCTCGTTCCTGTTCGCGCAGTTGTTCGACTAGCGCCTGTAGTTCAAGCTGGGGATGGGTTTTCAGATATTCCTCCAGTTGGGTTTCGAGAAACCGACCGATATCGTCAAAAAGGTTTCGCATCTGCTAGATCCTGTAGATTGCATGGCTCTCACCGAGCGATCGGGTTCGACGCGCGATCGATTCCCCTCTATCCAGCATATTCTAGTTATCCCCGATCGAACTAGCCTTCCCGCCAGGATTCTTTCGATTTTCGCTCGCTCGATTATTCATCAAATCCCTGATTTTTAGGCGATGATGGCATCTTTTCCCGCTTCTTCCTCGAAGAGAATTTCCGCGATCACCTGTCTTTCCTCCATGTACCATCGACTCTCGTGGACGAATTTCGCCCGATCGATGGTGATTTTCCCGTAGATTTCGGCGAAAGACACGAGAATTAACTATCACGCGTCAAATGCTTTCGGAATCGGGCGATCTTCCTAAAAATCGAATAAATCTCGCGATACCTGTAAACAATGAATCGAGAAATCCTGACTCGTCGTTAAACGTGACCGGATCTCTCGATATCTATGTTCTAATTCCATTGTCGATCGAGGGATTATTTCACCCCTAACAATTCCACGTCGAAAATCAGCGTCGCGTTCGGGGGAATGACACCACCCGCGCCCCGCGGCCCGTACCCGAGATCCGGGGGGATAATTAACTTACGGCGGCCGCCGACTTTCATCGTTCCCACGCCTTCATCCCAGCCTTTAATCACCTGACCGACCCCGATCGTGAAGGTAAACGGTTGGTTACGATCTTTAGAACTGTCGAATTTTTTACCGTCCGTGAGGGTTCCCGTGTAGTGAACGGTGACTTTCTGCCCTTTTTGGGGAGTTTCGCCCGTTCCCTCGACGATATCGACGTATTGTAAGCCAGAATCGGTGGTGATCGTTTTCTCTGAAGTCATAGCTATAGTTTCCGGTTGATTTTCTCGATCGAGGGCGACGGTTTGTTCGATCGCGGGGGTAGAATCCGTTATTTCCGAGGCGATGGCCTCCGGTTGTTTCCCGCCACCGAATAGGGAGGAGAGAATCAATACCACCGCGAAAACGGCGATAACGCCGAAAGTAATTAAAATTTCCCGCATTGATTTCATGGATTCCTAACGCCAGAGTTTATTCTCTAAGTCTCTCACCTGCCGTTCCAGTCTATCAATACGCCCGCGCAGTTCATCCATCTCCGATTGTCGGGGAACGCCCAGATCTTGCAGGATATTGCGAATATAGCGTTCTAGATTGCCCTCGAAATTGCCCTGCTCGGTTTTGAGTTGACCCATGAGGTCGTCAACAAAAGTCTTCGCCTGTTCGGGGTTAATTTTGCCGTCCTTAACCCATTCATCGCTAACTTCTTTTAACTTCTCGGCTACCATCGAGGTCGTCCCGATGCCGACGAGGAGTAACTGTTTGATCCAGTCGTTATTATCCATTGTTGAGACTCCGGTTACGGAGACGGAGACACGAAGATTCCTATTCCATTATGAACGTTTGCGGCGGTAACGGGATCTCGATCGATCACCTGTCCCCCTAACGCGATCGAGGTGGAACTACCCCCGTCGAGATTTAAAGCCGAAACCGCGCCCATTTGCCGCAAAATTCGGGCGAATTCCGCGAGGGTCGCCCCCCGTCCCCCGACGCGGTTATGGGTCGCCACGAGAAGGATTTTCCCGTCTCCCGTCCTCGCGATCGCGCTTCGGGACGCTTTTTGATCTTGGAAGGCTTTACTGAAGTTCTCGATAGTCCCGTCTAACACGATCGATCCGTTGTCCAGTAAGAGCGGCCCGGCGGCGATAATATGGGGATAATTGGCGAAATTGGCGGGAGAGGTCACGCTATCGAGTTGGATCGGCGTATCGATCGCTAAGGGTAAATCCGTCTTTCGGGCGATGACTAAATAGCCGTTTTCGGGAATCGGAAAATTATCTTTCGGGAAAACTTTGTCGTAGCGCGCGGTAATTCGATCTCTCTCGATAACGAAGATGGTTTCCGCGTCCGTCAGGGGGGTGTAAGTCGTTCCCCACTCTCGGGTATAGCGGCTGATCCCGCTTTGTATGTAACCACTGTTGAGATGGGAGAGGGGAAAGCGTTGATTGTTGGCGATTAAGGTTTCCTGAAGACGGAGACGACCGAATAGAAAGTTACCCCGATCGTCCCACGCGATGGCCCCTCGATCGAGAATCGGTCCCGATAACCATTTTCCCGCGACCCGGATCGCGCCGAGGGGTAATTTATTATTCCGGTTGAAAAAACCGCCGTTAATCGCCGCTACCGCCGAATTCACGCTACTAATCGTCACTACCGGGCTAGTTCCATTCGACGCGTTGGGATTAGCGGCGATCGGTTTTAGGCTAATATTCGGGTTTTTCGGGTCTATTTCAAGCCAGGTGACGGGAAACCATTCATTTTGTAGCTGGATATATTTCTGATTCCAGATTAAACCCTCTTGCCAGACGATCCGTTTTTCGTCCATCGCGTCGGGACGGGCATCGATGACGATCCGATTCGGATTGGAAACGCTGGAAATCTGGAGTCCGTAGCCGGTAGGAATATTTAGTCTTAGCTTGGTACTGGTTCCCGCGTTTTCTAGGGCGATTACCCGCGTTGACGTGGAATTTCCGCCGCTTCCAAGGTCATCTTCATCGACACTTCGCCCGGTAGCGGAAACGGCAACGGGTTGAAAACGCGCCAGTAGCGAATCCTCGGCGCTTCCCTCGACGGTAATCACTCCCTCGTTTTTCGCCAGACTAGCCTGCCAGAAAGTGGGTCGATCGAGTTGGATAATAAATCTCTGTACCGCGCCGTAATTTTCGACAGTTAGGTCTTGTACTCGCGGCCGTTGCGAATTAATCGTTAACGTATCCCCCGCGACGACGATTTCCGCCCCCGCTTGTTGTAGGAGATCGGTAACATCGAGATAGCGATAGGGCGCGATAAAGCGTGTCGGTAAGTTTTGGGAAGAGAACCAGTTGATAGGTTGATTTTTTGGGTTATTCGTGCTAATAAAATCCATTCCGAATAATCGCCGCGCTCCTGTATCGCCGAGTCCGATACGGGTTCGATCGCCCTCTTTCCACTGACTCCAGGGGATGGGAAACTGGCGACCGTTGAGGTTGATGGTTTTCCCCTGTTGGACGAGATCGGTATTCGCGGAGATAACTAGCGCCGGGGGAATCTGTAGAGGAACGGCGGGAAAATGGAAGAAGATCGGTAGCATGGCGGGAAAACGCGGAGATCGATCGAGATTGTAGCCCACGCAGGCGGTTATTGGTTAGCTTATTCTAGAAGGTAGTGGTTTTGGGACGGGACTATGACAATTTCTCGAACAACGCGAACCCGATCGATTTTCCCCGGATTATCGGCAATCGGGAAACCATTCTTTCTCTAATAATTGTTCTAGAGTGTAAGGGCATTCGTGCGGGAATTCTACGGAAAATCCCGTTTTCTCTCGAACGTATCCGAGCGCGTCTTGATAGATAGAATCGAATTCACTTTCTAGATAATTTTGTAGGCTGGTGGTGAGAGCTTTTCGGTATTGTGTCCGAAAGCTCTGGATTTGCGATCGCCAGTGATGCCGATTTCTCTCCCGCTCGATCGACCAGTATTGAAGTAACAGGGAATGTCGGATAATTTGTTCTAATAAACTACTGACTTTATTTTTATCCCGTTTACTCAAGCTTTCCAGTTCCTCGATTAAATTCTCGATATCCAAGTCGTCTAAACGATTGGCGCGGAGGAGTGCGATCGTTTCCTCTAGCCAGAGATGTTCATCGGCTTCGTAGAGATTTTTTAGATAGTTTCGATTGACAGTTTTCATGTTGCAAACGGTTTAATACAATTCAACTGGAAAGATTAGAGGTCAATGATCGCTCTGGTATCGGTTGATGGTATAAAACCATTAGTTGATTTTCTTCGAGAGTTTCTATAGCGTAAGCTCTGCCGTTCATATCGCTAAATTCTACCTCGAAAACTCCGGGTTCATAAACTTCGACGATCGTTCCCACCTGTCCCCGATATAGGTTGAGGTTCGGTAAATCTTCTAATAGCGCGACCACATCGAGTAATTTCATAATAGTAAACCTTCCTATAAAATATAACAGGTAACTAAACGAGGGAAATTTTCATTGTAGCGAATAATCCAGACGCTATGAATGATGGCTGTACGATTATTTCTTATTATTGGAAAATCAATGATATACTTATCGCCAAATCGAGAGTTTTCCTCAAAAATAGCGTCGTACCGTCCTAAAGCATCCTGTAAAGCATCGTGTAATTCTTGTTCGTTCTCCTTTGTTAATCCTAAAACCGATTGAAAAACTCGCGCTTTGTGTTTCCCGTCAGGATGATCGGGGTTTAGACAGTAGCCCGATAGTTTCCTAAAGTCAAGAATCGCTCGATCGATATTGGGAAGTTTCATCGGCAAGACGGGATCATCCCTTTAAAATCAATTTTAACGCGCCGATCGCTTCTTTTAACTCCAGCAGGCGAATGAATCGAGAAAGAAATGGCTGTAGCGTTGAAGATCACTCTCCAACGCTACAGTCGATCGAGAATAAAATGCGGGATGGAGGAGTTGAACCTCCGTGGCACTCTTCCAAAATAGGGTTCTCTTCGGCTCGAATAGCTACCGTAGTACGCTGACTTTAAGCACCTTAGAGGGGGGTATAATCCCGCAAGAGCACCACCCCGATGGAACCGCACGTCGTATAAACGCTACTTGGTGTGGACATAAAAACCTCCATTACACTTGGGCAAGGGGGCATTAAGCCACGCACTATCTCGAAGCGATCGAGAATTAGGAAGAAACCCCTGACTGTCAGGACTATGGGAAAGGCAGGGTATCAGCACTAGCTAACCTGCTCCC
This sequence comes from Pannus brasiliensis CCIBt3594, assembly GCF_036688125.1. Classification (NCBI taxonomy): domain Bacteria; kingdom Bacillati; phylum Cyanobacteriota; class Cyanophyceae; order Chroococcales; family Microcystaceae; genus Pannus; species Pannus brasiliensis. The sequence continues at coordinate 111,920 of NZ_JBAFSM010000012.1, forward strand.
GCGTATACAATAATCATAGCAGTTATTCTTAGCAAGATTCTTGAGAGATAAGTTGTAATATCCGAACAAGAATCGCCGTTTTGGAGGGTAAGATTACTTATTGACACTAACGGCGTGTTAATCGCATCCCAAACTGTCGCGGGTGGAAACTCCCGTCACCGGGTTCACTCCATCGGCCCGATCGCACATTAACTTTACCTGATAGGAATCGATCACCGCGTCGGTAAAATCGGCGCCGGTGATTGTCGCGTCGTAAAATCGGGTACGGGAAGCGATCGAATCGGTGAAAATCGCGTTCGTCAGATCCGCGAAATCGAACGTCACTCGATCGACTAAAGATCCCGTCAGATTCGCCCCCCGTAAATTGGCTTTCAACAATACCCCTTCCGTCAGAATACTGCTAGAAAGATCCGAACCCTCGAAATTAATTCCCCGCATACTCGCGGCCGCGAACACCCCACCGCGCAGATCCTTGTGGGAAAAATCTTGCTCTTCCAACTTGGCGAAGGAGTGGTTAATCGTTTTATCCTGCGCGAGAGCCACGGGACGAGCGGCGAAGAGAACCCAGAGAATCGCCAGCAATATAACGAAAAAAAGACTAATCAGCCGGGGGAGAAGAGATTTCAACATTGGAATTAATGCTCGTCGAGGAATCGGATCGCGTCCTCCCCGACGCGGACGGTGAGATCGGAATCCAGCGCGCCGATCGAGGATGCTTCTACTGTACCGATCCCCAACTGACTTTTCAACGTCTTCGCGGAGGGGAAATCGCCTTTCTGAACGATGATTTGCGTCTCCGATAGCTTCTCGTGAGAGTCATCGCCGATGTACGCGTTCGTGTAACCCTGTTTCACCAGATAATTCCGCATTTTTCGCGCCATTCCGTTGGTATTCGTGGCGTTTTGGACGGCGATCCGTAATTCGGCGATCGAGGTTTCTTCCCCCGTCGTCGTGTCGGTAAAATTCTTCCGCACGATCTCGCGGATCTGTTCCCGGTTCAAGATCCAGTAACTCCGTCCGTCGAACTCGCTCAACGCATTAAACCGTCCCGGCAATAACACCATTCGCACATCTTCCCGCTTGACATTCAATCCAAAATGTGCTAGTGCGAGCATTTCCTCGACGGTCAAATTCGTATCGATGTATTTCTGTAAAATCTGCACCGCGCCGGGGAGACTGGGTAGGATCGTGGGACTAAAAAGCTTTTGCTGTAAGGCTTTGAGGAGGATCTGCTGGCGTTGGACGCGACCGATATCGCCGGTTTGTTTGTTGCGGTAACGGGCGAACTGTTCCGCTCGATCGCCGTCGAGATTCTGCCACCCTTCCTCTAGATTAATCTCCAGTTTTTGCGTCACGTCCTTGTGATACATCTTTTCGGGGACGTACACATCGACCCCACCGACGAGATCGACTAATTCCTTAAACGCGTCGGTGGTGATGCGCGCGTAGCGATCGATCTGCACGTCCCCGAGGGTGCGACTCACCACCCGCGTCGCTAAAGCCGGGCCGCCGAAAACGTTCGCGTCGTTAATCTTCGTAAAACCGTGATCGGGGATTCTTACCCGACTATCGCGGGGGATCGAGAGAACTCTCACCGTATTATCCGCCGGCTCGAAACGCACTAACAACATCGTGTCACTGCGACCTTTAAACAGATCGTCGGTGGTTTTCGCGTCGAGAACCCGATCGATCCCCATGACGAGAATATTCACCGGACGGGACAGCTTTTGATTCAGCAAGCTATTCCAGGCTCGATCTTCTAGAATGCTCGTTTTCGCTTGAAAATGCGTTTTTTGAAAGATCGCCCCGATCGGTGCGGGAAGCGGTGTCATCAGTGCGACGACCGCCCCGATCGTCGCCGACGTGACCGCCGTAAAACCGAGGGTAACACCCCAAAAAAGACCTTTTTTTACCGCGGAGGAAATTTTCTTTCGATTCATGTCGGGACTCGTGACGGCAACGGTATTTTCCGTATTATTGCCCGATTTTTGCGTTTCAAACCGTCCCGAAACATTCGTCATATTCTAAAACCTCGACACCGTATAACGATCCACGAAGCGATCGGACTCCCATCTTCTAGAAGTAGTGTAGGCGAAAAAGTTCCGCCCGCACGTCCCCCGCGAGAATGTTTCCCGTCGCCCCGGACAAAACGTATTAAAATCGGTTCAACTTCACGCGGATTGTAAATAATTATGAATCAATCTCTCGTTCCTGTCATTCTCGCGGGTGGAAAAGGGGAACGTTTTTGGCCCCTGAGTCGCCGTCACCGTCCTAAACAGTTCCTCTGTCTCGATGGTAGCGGCCGCAGTCTTCTCCAAGCTACCGCCGATCGCCTGTTACCCCTCGCGGGAAGTTACGAGAATTTATGGGTGATTACCTCGTCAGCGATCGCCGACGGGGTTCGCGAACAACTGCCGGACTTGCCGGAGGCTAACTTACTTGTGGAACCGGAAGGACGGGACACCGCGCCGGCCGTGGCTTGGGCTACGCTAGAGGTGGCGAAACGTTACGGAAAAGACGTGGCGATCGGTTTTTTCCCCGCGGATCACTATATCGGCGATCAGCCCGCTTATGTGAATACCCTAAAAGCGGCCACGGAAGTCGCGACGACGAGAGAGGCGATCGTTACCCTGGGGATTCAACCGGATTATCCCTCCACCGGCTACGGCTACATCGAACAGGGCGAGAAAACGGGCGAATTTAACGGTTTACCGGTTTATAAGGTCAGCCGATTCACCGAGAAGCCCGATCGGGCCACCGCGGAAACCTTCCTCGAAACCGGTCGTTTTAGCTGGAATAGCGGGATGTTCATCTTCCAGGCGAAAACGGTTCTCGACGAGTTGAGCGTTCACGCGCCGAATATCCTCCAACCCCTGATGGAGAGAGGAACCGACGCGTACCCGACACTGGAGAAAAAAAGCATCGATTACGCGCTGATGGAGAAAACGAAACTCGCCTACGTTTTACCGGCGAATTTCGGCTGGGACGATCTGGGGGATTGGAATTCTCTCGAAAGATTGGTGAAAGGCGAGGGTAAAAATGTCGAACTCGCCACCCACGTCGGTTTAGACACGGAAGGGGCGATTATCTACGCGAGTGACGAGGGGGAAGCGATCGTCACCATCGGCCTACAGGATATCGTCATCGTCCGCGACGGCAACGCCACCCTAGTCGTCCACAAAGATCGTACCCAAGATATCAAGCAGGTTCTCAAACAACTGCAAGCCGATCCCCGATTGGAGAAATTATTATAGAGAGGCGGGAGGCAGGGGGAAAGGGCAAAGGGGAAGGGGAAACGGGGAAAGGGGAGGGATTGAAAGTAGTCTTTTCCCGTTTCCCGAAAAACTCCTTCACCTCCCTTATCTCCCTCACCTCTCCATCTCCCCATCCCCCCATCTCCCCGATCTCACCGTGTTTTCCCTTCCCCAAACGAGTCAACGACAGAAAGAGATTTTAGAAATCGTCCTGAGTAACGGTTGGGACTATATGCGGGGGCTTTTGACGCTAGGGAAAGCCGATAACCCGCAGATTCCCACGCCGGAAGTTTTACGGAAAATTCTCGTGGAATTAGGTCCGTTTTACGTCAAATTAGGGCAGTTACTCAGTACCCGTCCCGATCTTCTCCCCCCGAATTATATCGAGGCTTTATCGGCGCTTCACGCGCGGGTTCCTCCCGTTGCCTGGACGGAGATCGAGGAGGTAATTACCGGACAGTTACAGCGATCGATCGACGCGGTTTTTCTGGCGATCGATCCGCAACCGATCGCCGCGGGTTCGATCGGTCAGATCCACCGGGCCACGCTATTAACCGGGGAAGAGGTCGCGGTAAAAGTTCTCCGTCCGGGTATTGAAAAGATCGTCGCCCAAGATAGTACCTTAATTAAAGCGATCGCCGAATTAGTCTCCTTTACCGAATTCGGTCAGAACTACGCGATCGGTAAACTGGCCGAGGAATTCACCAAAGCGGTGAACGCGGAACTCGATTTCACGATCGAGGGAAACTATACCGATCGATTACGCCAGAATTTATCCCGCAGTCGTTGGCGAGAAACGAAGGAATTAGTGATTCCGAAAGTGTACTGGGAATTAACGAACTCGAAAATGTTAGTTCTCGAATGGCTGGATGGAAAACAACTACTCGAAGCCGATCTATCGATTCCGAAAAATGAGGAAAGCGTTCGGGAAAAAAGATCGAGAATTACCACGACTCTCTTTCGATCGTTTTTCCAACAGATGTATATCGACGGCTTTTTCCATGCCGATCCCCATCCCGGAAATATCTTCTATCTGAATACGGGAGAGGTCGCACTGATCGATTGCGGCATGGTGGGAACTCTCGACCCGCAAACGCAACAGATTTTAACCGAGTTACTGTTAGCGATCGTCGATCTCGACGCGAAACGCTGTAGTCAATTAACCCTGAAACTCTCGGAATCGGTTGACCCGATCAGTCTCGTTCAACTCGAAGTCGATTACGAACGGATGCTGAGAAAATATTACAATCTCAACCTCGATCAAATTAATCTCAGCGAAATTATTTACGAACTCTTACAAGTTTCCCGTAGAAACAAGATCCGCTTACCCGGAAATCTAGGATTATACGCGAAAGCTCTCGCCAACTTGGAGGGAACGACCAGAAAATTTAATCCCGAAATTAATGTTTTAGAAGAAGTAAAGCCATTGATGACCGATATTTTCGAGCGTCAATTAATCGGTAGAAATCCCCTACAAACTACCTTAAGAACCGTCCTCGATCTCAAATCTTTCTCGCTGAAATCTCCCCGACAGATCGAAGTCCTACTCGATGGCTTAACCTCGGAAACCTTAACGGTAAACCTGAAAATTCGCGACCTAGAAAGTATCCGAAGAAGCTTAGACACCTCCGCGAATCGCTTATCGGTGAGTATTATTATCGGTTCCCTAATCGTCGGTGCGGCGATTATCACTACCAGCGCGGGAACGACACAGTTAACCATTATCAGTACGACACTTTTCGCGACCGCTAGTTTAATCGGTTTGTGGTTGGTAATTAGTATTCTGCGATCGGGTCGATTGCGGTAATTTCCATTCGTCTAGGATTCTTCAGGGTAGCCTAACCAAGCATCGAGATCGCTAACATCCTGGAAGTCGAGCAAAAATATCGCCAACTCCTCTAACTCTCGCAAGGAAAAGGTTTGAATCCGATTGATTAACCGTTCCTCTAACCGAGGAAAACGGGAATTTAATTGCATCATTACTAATTTCAGTTCTCCTTTTCTCTCCTCTTTCTCTAAAATATCCTGATAAATTACAGATTCTTTCATCATTTCTTTCCCAAACAAAAAGTTAACGTTCGTGTTTGGTAGCCGCAACCGACATTACACAAACTTATTCATAGCGGTCTTTTTTGGATTTGATTACATCACGGACATCATCATGTTTTTGTCCCTCGATAATATCCTTTAGATGAATTTGTCCATCAATATACTGAACGTGAATACGCCAGCCTGAGATTTTATCAATATCGGCGCGATAGATCGCCTGCTTCACACCTTTGACTTTGTGTAACCTCGTTTTCGGGAATGTTCTTGTTCTATCTTGTTCTATGGCACTCCTGATCTTCAAGCTCCGCTAACGCTTCCAAAAAACCGATCTTTAAGTGATCATTTGGAAGAATCTTCATCGCTTGGTAAATAATGCCATATTCATCCCGAAGAGTTAGAGTTTGAGCCATAAAGAAATTTAGGAGATCTGGGCAGTTTCTCGGTTATGATGGAGTATTTCTTGGTATAGGGATTCCGCTATACCTTGATACGCTTTTTCAAGATCGTCATGTTTAACTACTCGAAAAAGAGTAAAAATAATCTGTCCAAAAATCGGATCTTCGTCAATCGACAAAATCACGATTAATTTTAGCGAAATCTTTAACGTATAAAGAGAGGAATCGTACCCGTTCAAACTCAACGGCAGGTACCGAAGTTTCCGATAAACAGCAGATTTTTGATCGGGGAAGAGACTAACACAATTGTTAATTTTCTTGATCGTGATGTTTTTTTCATCCTCGCTCAACTTCTCAATATCCTTCTCGAAACTCTTCGTTGATTCAATTAGAATGTCCATGTTGAGAACCGCCCATTTTTACTAACTACTCGCTCTTAACTTTTAGCGTAGCGCCCCGGCCTCGCAATCGCGCAACCAGAGACGGATCGCCTGACCGATCGATCCGCTACTGGTTTCTACCGGAGGCAGGGGAGGGGAGGGGGGGATCGCGGCGAGTTGCGTGTAAAGCGTCACCAATCTCCACCCCTGGGTCGTCCGCGTTAGAAATAACCAGTGGAAATTCTGTAATCTCACCTGTCTCGTACTATCGTACTGGTTTTCCAGCGTGGTAAAAAAGACCTGTTGCGTCGTGTCAGGGACGCGGGGAGGCGCTTCACTGGGGGCGACCCGTAGCGGCAGTGGCTCGAATTCGGGACGGCCGGCGATAATCACGTAGAGGGGGATATAGAGCGACCTGTTCCCGTCTACCACGCTTCGCGATCGCTGGATCACGCGGTTGGCGTAACTTGGTAGATCTTGCAGGAGACGATCGGTTAACGGTTCGATATCGATCGGACAGGTGGAGACCGGGGGACTGGCGATCGAACCCCGAAGTGCCAGTAATCCCCCTAAAAAGATTAAACAGCCGCTAATTCTTGACAGATTCTTGCCCATGCTTCTCTCGGATTGTCCGCGCCGGTAATCGGTCGCCCGATGACGAGATAATCGGCCCCCGCGGCGATCGCTTCCGATGGGGTCAGGGTTCGACTCTGATCGCCCTTGACCGCCCAATCCGGACGGACACCGGGACAGACCAGCAGGAAATCGTCACCGCAGACGCGCCGCAATTCCCGAACTTCCCTCGGGGAACAGACCGCCCCATCGATTCCCGACTCCTGACTTAATAATGCCATCTCTAACGCGTATTCGGGGAGTTCTAGGGGAATTTTGAGGTCGAAGGCTAACTCGCGGGCGCTAAGGCTGGTTAAAACGGTGATGGCGAGCAGTTTCGGGGGGGATGGGGCGATCGAGACCGCGGCTTTGGCGGCGGCTAGGGCGGATCTCCCGGCGGTCGCGTGGAGGGTCAGTAAATCCACGTTGTAACGACTCGCGGCCCGACAGGCCCCCGCGACGGTATTGGGAATATCGTGAAACTTGAGATCGAGGAAGATTTTCTTGCCGCGTTCGTTGAGAATACCGAGGATATCCGCGCCGGTACTGACGAATAATTCTAGACCCACTTTCCAGAACGTCACTTCCGGCAGGAGATCGAGCAGTTCGATCGCTTGTTCTCGGGTCGGCACATCTAGGGGAACGATAACTCGATCGGGCGTGGTCATACAAACCGAGCGTGAAAGGGCTATCCTACAGGCTACCATCCCGACGCGCGACGCGTCGTGAGAGAGCTAGAATCATCGGGCTTGTCCGTTGAAATCCAGGAATAGCACGCGCGAAAAAAAGTCATCGGGTTTCGCTATCCCATACTAGCCACCCTATTTCCCCACGAAAATAAACTCCTACCACGAAAATCGATTATTTTAAACTTTTCGCTTCTCTTTAGTTAGTTTTATTTCTTCTCATGCGTTTTAAGAGGGTACTTAACACCTCTTTTCTCGCCTCGGGATCGATAATATCGGTTTTCGGTGTCCGATCGCGGGAGATCGCTAATTCTACGTCCGTATTATTCGGGAGAGAGCCGTATACCCGTGGAAAAAAAGATTTTTCGGAATAGAGAGCTTGTAAATTTTCGTTCATGGGATTTAGGGAACGAGTTTATAATGATTACTATTGCCGATTTCTCCCGATCGATCAATTCCATCCATCACTCTCGATCGGTGATCCAACTCACGGGAATTGTATGTCTCGATTACCGATTTACCTGGATTGTCACGCCACCACCCCCGTCGATCCCCGCGTTCTCCCGGCGATGCTCCCCTACTTTACCGAACACTTCGGAAACGCTTCGAGTATCAACCACGTCTACGGTTGGACGGCAGAGGCCGCGGTGACGAAAGCGCGGGAAACGATCGCCGCGGCCATTCACGCCACGCCCGAAGAGATCGTTTTTACCAGTGGGGCGACGGAAGCGAATAATTTAGCGCTCAAAGGAGTCGCGGAAGCGTACTTTTCTAAAGGCCGACACCTGATCACCGTACAAACGGAACACCGCGCCGTTATCGATCCCTGTCATTATTTAGAAAGTTTGGGTTTCGAGGTGACATTTCTGCCGGTTGGCGAGGACGGTTTAATTGATGTAGATTTGTTAAGAAAATCCCTCCGCCCGGATACGATTCTCGTGTCAATTATGACCGCGAATAACGAGATCGGGGTGATTCAACCGATCGCCGAGATCGGGGCGGTCTGCCGACAGTATGAAGTATTGTTTCACACGGACGCGGCCCAGGCGATCGGTAAAATTCCCCTCGACGTGAACGCGATGAATATCGATTTACTATCCCTCACCGCGCATAAAATTTACGGGCCGAAAGGAATCGGCGCGCTGTACATCCGTCGTCGCGATCCCCGCGTCCGTCTCGCCCCCCAAATTCAGGGAGGGGGACAGGAAAGGGGTATTCGATCGGGAACTCTCTTCACCCCGCAGATTGTCGGGTTCGGGCGCGCCGTGGAACTGGGTATCGAGGAGATGGAGAAAGATAACGAGCGTTTAAGCGCGTTAAAAACCCGTTTATGGGAAATGATTAGCGAACTAGATGGAATCCATCTCAACGGGCATCCGACGCGCCGGTTGGCGGGAAATTTGAACGTCAGTATCGAGGGTGTGGATGGCGCGGCGTTATTGTTGGGATTGCAGTCGGTGGTCGCGGTTTCGTCCGGTTCCGCCTGTTCCTCGACGAATACCGCCCCGTCTCACGTTCTGACCGCTTTAGGTCGATCGGAATCGCTGGCTCACGCTTCCCTACGTTTCGGGATCGGGCGATTTAACACGCTAGAGGAGATCGATCGGGTGGGGGAACAGGTGGTGACGACGGTGCGATCGCTCCGGAAGGCGAGAGGGTAGCGATCGGTTAAAACGGACGGAAGAACCCTTACAATAATGACAACGGGAGATCGAGAACAATAAATTATGTTACAGTCAGTCGAGGGAATTTATAAACAAGGAAAAATCGAGCTTTTAGAAGCCCCGATCGATGTAGAAGAGAGTAGAGTGATTGTCACTTTTTTGGAAACGGAAAACCGTCAGAAATCCCCGAAATTCATGTTTTTCGGGATGTTTTCAGGCAATAAGAAATCTACGGATGAAGATTTTCACCTAGCAGAATTTCAGGGGTAAAAAAAGAAAAATTCAACCTTATCCATTATTCCCGTCTTTCTAAAAAAGGTTCGATATCGATCGGAAACCTGAAGAGTGGAAGCGGGAGGTTATGGAAAGAAGGAAAGAAAGAGAGAGTCAATCTAATTCCTGAAGAGTCTGGATTCACGGAGCGTGTTACAGTAGGGGTATCCATTCCCCTTATTCTTCCGATACCCAACCATGACCGAATCCGACGCAAACCGTAAATTCGACCCCATGAGACAACTAACACCCGAACAGATCGAATACTTCGAGCGGTGGGACGACAATCTTGAAGCGTGGGCGGAAAGACTCGCCGAGAGAGATAGAAAGAATCGGGAAGCGAGAACGGTTAGACCCGACTGCCCTACTAGAGATCAACTAGAACCAGATGCGGAGTTTTAAGATTCCTCGAAATTATCAAATCCCTCGAACCCGATACTGAGATTGACGGGACGCTCTAGAGAGCGAAGAGGGAAGTCCGTGGGGGCGGTTCCGTTATCGCCCTCTCCGAACATCGCCGCCCAGACGTGCTTACAGATATTAAACCCGTTGACGGTAATCCCATCGCGTCCCGGTACGGGTTGTCGGGGAATCTCCGCCCCGTTCGACCAGTCGGAAGGACGGGAAGAAGAGAAACCCCGCGGGTGAAGATCTGTCCGGGTCGGGAACGAATCGTAACGAGATCCGTACCTGTCTCGTCAAATTAGCCACCGTTCTCGCGCGGATGCAGAGACAGGCCAAACGCGAGAATCGGCCCTTTGACGAGGAAAATTCGCCCCGTCTCTGGATTTTTTCCCCTTCCGCCTCTCTATCCCTCCTAGAAGGATTCGGGGCGACGGTTCGGGAGGATTGGCCGGATGGTGTGTTTTTTTTGCCCCCGTTTCACCGGACGGCGATTATCGCTATTAATCAGCTTCCCGTCCGTCCCGATACCCTCTGGATACGGTTACTAGGACGGGGCAACGTACAGGATCGGGCCGTGAGAGAAGTGCTAGAGTTACCGGGAGAAAACGCTTTCCGTTGATCGATCCTAGAATTGTTAATCAGTTGGCGGGTTACAGCCTTTCTCAGATACATGAGGTACGTTCTCTCGGTTGGAATCTTTTAGCGGTAAGGGGTGGTATGTACTTCACCTTTACGAGAAAGGCTGTAGCGCTCTTTTATCACTCTAGGGTCGGGGAAGATAGAAACCTCGCGGAAAGATCGAG